>URTD01000132.1 GCA_900550735.1 uncultured Collinsella sp. | reverse complement strand
CGCTGCAGCAGCAAGCGGCGCCGGTAGCGGCATCGACCCCGTCGGCGCCTAAGCCCGCGGCGCCCAAACCGGCTGCTCCGACACCAGCGCCCAAGCCCGCCTCGCCCGCGCCCAAGTCGTCTGACCTGGGCAAAGCCCCCTGGCTACGCTCCGACAACCCCGCCGGCGCTCCTGCCACGGGTAAGCTCCCGACCGAGCCCGCGCCCCGAGCGCCCGAGCGCGCGTCTACCCCCAAGGCTCAGCCTGCCGCGCCGTGGGAATCCGAGCAGGTGCCCTACGACGACGCTATGGTCGGCGGCTTCGCTGGCGATGCGAGCGGGGACGATCTGCCTCCGTTCGACGTGCCGGGTGCGACGCCCGCGCCCAAGCCCGCTGTAGCTGCCCCCAAAGAGGAGGACGCTCCTGCAGCTCCCTGGGAGTCCAACCCCGGCGCCGGCAGCCCCTTCGGCCACCAGGGCGCAGCCCCGAGCATCCCGCAGACCGAGGACGAGGCCAAAGACCTCATCCGCAGCGTCTTCGGTCAGGCCACCATCTTCAAACCGGTGGAGTAGCCGTACGGGCGGGTATACTGCTCAAGAAGAGAACCCCTTGCCCGGGCGCATTTGTATTTCGGACATGTGTAGTGTGGTGCCGCGTATATCGCATTCGAGCAAACAGGTGCGCGACGGCCGGCCTAGGATGTTGAGGTCGATACGATACGTCGCATGGCTGTCTGTGTGCTCGACTTGCTCGGCGTCGACGGTTGCTCCGATTGTCGAATAAACGCCTGGCTCGGCATCGACAATCTTGAAGTCCTTTATCTTGACCTTGAACTCTTGGTAGAGGGACGGGCTGTCGTAGTAAACGGTTCGGGTTCCGTCGGTGCACTCATCGGTCGCTTCCCATTTGACGACGGGCTGGTCCGAGCTGGCTATCAGCAGTTCTGCTCCAAAGGCTATAGCATGGGTGATGACAACCAGCAATGCCCAGCCGACAAAGAGATAGAGAACCACATATGCAACGGGGTGTTTTGAGCGGATGTTTTGGAGCACGTCGGGGGCATTCATGGGGTACCTCCAAATTGCTATCTATAGCAATCAAATTATACCCCACCGCCATGTGCGCCGCCTCGAGTAGTGGCTCGGCATTTAGCCATTTAGTGGGACGCATAAAATGTCGGATTCCGGCTCTACAAGATTTAGCTTTCAATATTATGCAGATGCGAATTATTCAACTTTGCATAATTTTTGGGTGCGGCTTGCACTCCAGGACATGTATATCGACTGAGGTAGCGTGACCGCCCCGCTCGCTGGCCGCGCGCCGTGGTACGATTTTTGAGTTTGAAAGTCCCGCCGTGCTCCGGCTGCCCTTGCAGCTCGGCGTGCGGCCGCACGTAAAGGAGCCATCATGGCCGGTATGAACATGCAGCAGATGATGAAGCAGGCTCGCAAGATGCAGGAGCAGCTTGCCGCCGCGCAGGAGAACCTCAAGTCCCAGACCGTCGACGCCTCTGCCGGCGGCGGCATGGTCAAGGTGACCGTTAACGGCGAGATGGAGCTCGTCAACCTCACCATCGATCCCGATGCGCTCGATCCCGAGGACGTCGATATGCTGCAGGACATGATCATGGCTGCCGTCAACGAGGCCGTCCGCGGCGTCAACGAGCTCGCCAACAAGCAGATGGGCGCCATCACCGGCGGCCTCAACATCCCGGGCATGCCGTTCTAAGACACGCATATATATGAGTGCGAATCACAGTCTGCAAAAACTGCTCGATGAGCTGGGCCGTCTGCCGGGCATTGGTCCCAAGTCGGCCCAACGCATCGCCTATTACCTGCTCGAGGCCGATGCCGAGGAGGCCCGCCGCCTGGCCGAGGCCATCCTGGAGGTCAAGCAGGAGGTCCACTTTTGCAGCCGTTGCTTTAACTACGCCACGGCCGACGAGTGCTCCATCTGCCAGGACCCGATGCGCGATACCACTCGCATTTGCGTGGTGGGCGAGCCGCGCGACGTCCAGGCAATCGAGCGCACGGGCAGCTACCATGGCCTGTACCATGTGCTGGGCGGCGTGATCAGCCCCATGGACAAGATTGGTCCCGAGCAGTTGCACATCCGCGAGCTGCTGGCGCGTCTGGGCCACGAGGATATCCATGAGGTCATCATCGCCACCAACCCCAACATCGAGGGCGAGACCACGGCGAGCTACCTGGCCCGCACTATCAAGCCGCTGGGCGTCGAGGTGTCGCGTCTGGCGAGCGGCCTGCCCGTGGGCGGCGACCTGGAGTATGCCGACGAGCTTACACTTGGCCGCGCCATCGAGGCCCGTCGCGCGATTTAGGTGGCGAGCCTGCTCCTGCCGTATGTTTTCCTCGCGGCGCACGGGGTAGTCATAATTTCCCCGTGTGACTGTGAGTTTGTTGTGCAACAAAGATGCTTCGTATCCGCTTATCGCATGGATGCTTCCGCTCGCATCCTTAATTTGCCCATTCGTTGCGCAACCTTTTGGGTTCGCTGATACACTCAAATATGGATTCGAATGAATGCGCCGCTCCCGAGCGGCGTGTTTTTGTTGGAGGAGAACGCATGCGGCCCGGTGGCACTCAGACAAAGCGCGGCGCCGCGGTGCGCATGCGACGCCGACTGGACTTGGCGCCTCGGGCGTACGTGCTGCTGTCGTGCTCGCTGGTGCTGGTCATGGCTGGCGTTACTGCCTATGGCATGACCGTGCCGTCCATGATGCAGGCGCATGCCGCACGCGAGCCGCGCGTGGGGCATGAGGTCAAAAGTGATCTGGGCACCACGACTGGATATGCTTGGGCAAGTGTGGTCGCGCATATTGTGTTTGGCACCGACGATGCGGATGGCACCGAGGCCCCGGACAACGAAGTTACGCTTGCCAATGGCAAAACCATCGTGCTCACCAACACCAAGATCATCGATCGGTTGTCCAACAATAGCGTGGCGGCAACGGTGAATAAGGTCGAGCAGCAAAAGGAGCAGGACGCCCAGCAGTCCGGAAAGCCCGGTAGCTCGGATACTTCTGGTTCCGGCTCGGATTCATCGAGTTCGGGCGGCGGCTCTGGGTCGGGTTCCTCTACCGGAGGGTCTGGAAACGGCGGTTCGACGGGCGGCAACACTGACAACGATGCAAACTCCGGTGGCCTTTCCGCTGCTGAGGAAGAGAGCATTCACAGTTGGCTTGTGACCAAGTACAACATGCTCGACGGTTATGTTTCTCGTGCCAATGACGTGGTCTCGACCTATAACTCTACGGGAGATCCCAGGCCGTGCGACAGCCTGGTCGGGGAGATGTTTGTCATTCGAGCCGAGTTCGGTCGTCAGACATTCTCGCCCCGGTCAAAGTGGTATCAGCAGTATGCCAATCTGTGGGGCTGTTACACCAACCTATGTCAATGGGTCGGCCATTACGGCGATGATGACGTCGCGCTCGGTAATTTCAACAATAACGTGGCGGCGCTTGCCCTATGATGACCGATCTTGCATCCACCACACCACAATCGCTCGGTCGCGATCCCATGGTCGGCCTGCGCCTGGCGCGTGTCGACGGGTTTGAGCCGGCCATTGCGCTCGGTCAGGACGAACTGCCTGCCTATCTGCGTCGTTTTACGATGCTATTTGCCGACGATGCCACCATGCGCCGTGGCGGTATCGGCCGCGTGACGCGTGCCGTCAACGCCCAAGGCGAGGCCGTGGCGCTCAAGCAGCTCATCTTGCCGACGCGCGATGAGTTTGACGGCGATGCCGCTCACGAGGCGCTGGTCGCCAAGTTCAAGGCGGCGTTTCGCGAGGAATACGAATGCCATCGCGCCCTTTCGGGCCTTAAGGGCTTTCCCCGCCTCTATGGCTGGGGCGAGGTCGACGGTGTACCTGCAATTGTCATGGAATGGGTCGAGGGCGAGACGCTTGCCCGCTTGCGTTCGCGACTTGCCGTGGACGATGCCGGACGCCTGTCGCCGCTTGTGGCGGCGCGTCTGGGTCGCGACCTGTTCGATCTGCTCTGCCGTATGAGCCTGGTGGGTGAGGGCTTTGTCCATCGCGATATCTCGCCCGCTAATATTATGGTGCGCACGGCGCGTCTGTCGCTTGACCGGCAGCTTGCCGAGGGCACCTTTGACCTGTGCCTGATCGACTTTGGCTCGAGCCTGCGTCGGCCGTGGCCGGTACCGGCGGCAAGGCGTCGTTTACGGAGCGTTATGCCACGCTGCGTCGCGCGACGGTTGCCTATGCCCCGCCCGAGATGCTCACCGACGATATTCCCGATCTGCGCGCTTTGCGTATGTCGCCGGCGATCGACGTCTATGCCGCGGCAAGCACGGTTTACGAGCTCATTGCCGGCGTCGTGCCATACGAAGCCGCGCCGAGCACTTCGGGCACCTCGGGTTCGCGCAAAAAGACGCGCGACATCGCGAGCCTCTACCGTCTCAAGATGGACACGCGGCCCGACTATCCCATTGGTGCCCATGCGCCCGGTTGCGATTTGACTCAGCTGCTTCGTCGTGAGCCCGATGTGGCGCTCGCCGCGGCCGAGCAGGCCCAGCAGCTAGGGCTTGAGCCGGATTCCGAAGAGCTACGCGATGCGCTGGCGTTTGTCGATGCCCAGCTGTTCGACGTGGTGATGGCCTGCCTGTCCAGCCATCAAAAAGATCGTCCCGAGCCGGTGGCGGTCGAGGCGGCGCTCTCGGCGTTTTGTGACCACTATGCGCAAAATGTCGGTCGTTCGCTCCGCGGCGAGCCGCTCACGCCGTGCCCCATGGATGCGTCCGGCCGCGCGGTTCGTCGCGCGCTGATGGTCGGCGCGACGGTCGTCTGTGGCGTGGTTTGGGCTGTGGTCGTGGTTTCGGCCGCGCTGCTGGCGTCGGGCGCTCGCGTGACGGCGACTTTGGGATCGCTCGTGTGGTCCGGGTCGCTACCGGGTATTATTGCCGCACTGGCGTTGGCGCTGCCAGGCATAGCCGGCGTTGCCGCGGGGGCGCTTGCGCGCGATCGGCGCTCGGGCTTCCTGCAGGGTGTGCTTGCGCTTTCTGCCTGCGAGGTTCCGGTGCTGGTTGTGGCTGCATGTAGCGTATTTTCCCAACGCGCCGTGATGGGCGGCCTTGTTGCCGCTCTGGTTGCAACCTATACGCTTACGTGGTTTTTGCTTGCGATGGGCCGTTTCGGCACCGCGACGCACAAAAGCCCAGATGGCGACTCCGCTTGCCGGTGGAGCCGCAGCTGCCCGTACTTTTGGCGGACCTGTCGAAGTATCGTCCGATTCTATTTCTACGACTAAGGAGGCCTAGGTCATGGCATCTCAAGTTGAGCTCACCCCATGCGGGGCCATGTTTGACATCTTTAAGCGCGCGGCGCATCTGAGCCATATCGAGCTGTGCGGCTTGGTGCTTTCGTCCCGTCCGCTCGCCGACGGCCGCAGCCC
>URTD01000131.1 GCA_900550735.1 uncultured Collinsella sp. | reverse complement strand
TCGCGCTCACCGGCTCGATCCTGGTCTTCTGCGTCGGCGTCAACCTCATCCGTCCTCAGACCTTCCGCACGGCCAATATGCTCCCCTCCGTCGTCATCGCCGTCATCTACGCCCTCCTGTTCTAAATCTATCAACGCAGCGGCATCCCGAACACCTGTTTGATGCTGTGCTATGATATTAGGTCACCGAAGCTGCGTTAGGAGAGGAGAAGCGGTGGCCGACCAGGACATCAAGATGCTCATCGAGCGCATTATGGCCGAGGCCCGGACCCATCAGTCTGCTCGCTTCTCAAACGAAGTCTATGCTGACGAGCCGATTCTCAAAACCGGTCGTCAGATGCAGAATTTCCTTCCCGACCAGTACCGCAAGATGCGCGAGATATCGCGCTGGCAGGATGACCCCAAAGGCGGCGCGGGTCGCTGGCTTTCGGAAGCCGAGCTTTTCTACCGCCAAGGCCTGCTGATGGCCGACTTTGAGGACGACTGCCCCTACAACGGCACCTTTAAGTCGTACTTTCCCACCTACAATGCCATGAGCGATCGACAGTTGCGCGGCTACTTTACCTGGCGTGCCCAAGTGCGCCGCGGAACCGTCGAGGAAACGTCCACATCCTTTGCCTTTCTGTATCTCTATGAGCTGATTTGCGGCATTGGCGTAGATAATCCGCTCGAAGGTTTTAACAAGATCAAGGCCTTTTGGGATGCCTACCGCGCCTTTGAGCCCGGCATCTGCCTGTTTGCGCGCGTGTGGCTGCAGGACTACGCCGTGTTCCACGGGCTCGACCCCAAGCTGCTTCGTGACTCTAAAACCGTCATGTTCGATAACGCCCTTATCGAGCTGCGACGCGCGGCACGAGACCTTGTACCAGCACCGGCACCGTCCGGCCAGACCCCCAAGCGTCGCAAAACCTCCGAGCCCACGCTCCCCCTTCCGCCCGATGAGGTGCGCGAGGAGCGACTCATGGCCGCCATCAACGCCCTCTCCACGTACAACCTAAGTAACTCGCGGCTCGACCGCAGCCACCACCGCGATCTGCGCCACGTGGCGTGCGCCGTGTATGTCCGTATGGCGCGCTACTATGACACGCACCGAAAGACCGGCATCGTGGCGAGCTTATTTGGGGAGGAGACGGCCATGCCCTACACCATATTTGCCTCGGCCGTATTCTTTGCGCCCGAGCGCCACGAGGACTGCGAATACCGCCTGGATCCCATCCATATCTACCGTTGCCAAAACGGCTTTTGGGAATGTATGCGTATCCACGGTAGTAGGCAAAAGAGCAGCAAGCTCGGTGAAATGATGCGCGCCTGCGACCAACGCCTGCGCCTGGCGCTGGACCCCGCCCATCCCCTTAAGGAAGAAAAGGTCCCCAAATATCTGGCCAAGATTATCGATGACGAGATTGTGGCATGGCTTTCATGGGATGCCGCACACCAGCCCGTCAAGATCGATATCGATCTGAGTCAGCTGGGGCACATTCGGAGCGCCGCCGCGCAAACGCGTGAAGCGCTTTTGATCGATGAAGAGCGCGAGGACGGCGCACCTGTGGAAGCCGAGGCAGCGGACTCAGGGCAACCGGAAGCCGAGCCCGTAGCCGACGCGATTGTCGAGGCGATCGCGGCACCCATTCGGCAGGACGAGGCCGACGAGCCAACCATATCCACCGAACAGTTTGGTGTCGTGGCACCGCTTCTCGCGCCGACGCCCGCGTTCGCAGCCGTTGCGCCCGCTGACGCCACGAACGAACTCACGCCTGCCGCAGACGCCTATCTCCGCGCGCTGCTCGAGCACAACGCAGTACAGGCGGAATCGGCGGTAGTGCAATCGGGGCAGAGCGAGGACATGCTCGTCGACAGCATCAACGAGTCGCTCTTTGACCTGGTGGGAGACACCGTTATCGAATTCGGCGCGGCAGGACCGCAAATTATCGAGGATTACGAAGCAGACGTGAGAGGATACCTAGACCATGAGTGATACCACATCCGCAGCGCCCCGCGTACCCAAACGCGTCGCTGCCGTTATCCTAAACTCGCTCAAGGGCGGCGTGGTCCCGCGCATCGGCCTTCCCTATATCACCGTGGGACGCGAGGTCGAGATTCGCGCCCTGCTCACCGATCTGAGTCTCATCTCCGACGGTGGCGCGAGCTTCCGCTTTCTGGTCGGTCGTTACGGCGCCGGCAAGAGCTTTTTGCTCCAGACCATCCGCACGCACGCCATGGGCGAGGGATTCGTCGTCGCTGATGCCGACCTGTCGCCCGAGCGCCGCCTGCAAGGCGGTCAGGGGCAGGGCCTTGCCACCTACCGCGAGCTCATCCGCAACATATCGACCAAGACGCGCCCCGAGGGCGGTGCGCTCAACCTTATTCTGGATCGCTGGGTCGCCTCGTGTGCCGACGTCGACGAGTCAGTCGTCAATACCCAACTGGCCCCGCTCGAGGAGATGGTCCACGGCTTTGACTTCACCCGCATGCTCCGCCGCTATCGCACAGCCGTATCCGAGGGCGACGAAGAGGCCATGAGCCGCGTGACCAAATGGATCCGCGGCGAATACCGCACCAAGAGCGAGGCTCGCGCCGAACTGGGCTCCTCGACCATCATCAGCGATGGCGACTGGTACGACTACGTTAAGCTCATTGCGCGCTTTTTGGTCTGCAGCGGCTACAAGGGCATGCTGGTGCTCATCGACGAGCTCGTGAATCTGTACAAGATTCCCAACGCGATTACGCGCCAATATAACTACGAGAAGATCCTGACCATGTACAACGACACGCTCCAGGGCAAGGCGCAGTACCTGGGCGTAATCATGGGTGGCACGCCGACCTCTATCGAGGACCGCCGCCGAGGCGTGTTCTCCTACGAGGCCCTGCGCAGCCGACTCGCTCAGGGCCGCTTTGCGCGCGAGGACCTTAAGGACATGCTCGCGCCCATCATCCGCCTGCAGCCACTCACCTATGAGGAGTTGCTGGTGCTGATCGAAAAACTCATGCAAATTCACGCCGGCTACTTTGGCTGGACACCCACGCTTACCGAGAACGACTTGGTGGACTTTCTCAAGATCGAATTCGGTCGTGTGGGAGCCGACACGCATCTGACGCCGCGTGAAGTCATTCGTGACTTTATCGAGCTGCTCGACATCCTATGCCAGAACCCCGACGCCAACGTGGCCGAGTTGCTGCAAAGCGTCGGCGGCGACGCGCCAGCAGCCGCAACAGACGACACCGGCACCGCAGGCGGCGACCGTAACTTCGCCGAATTCACCATCTAACCTGCCAAAAAGGGACAGGTTTATTTTGGCAGGTTTTATCTGGGCAAACGTCGATGTTGCAATTCGACGACCCATTGCCCGTTGCGTTTGATAACCCGTTGTTGAAAGGAGGCCCCGTGAACGCCTTTGCCCGCTATGCCCCGTTTATCCAAGACTTCATCTACTCCCACGATTGGGAGAGCTTGCGCTCTATCCAGGTTGCGGCGGCAGATGCCATCTTTAACTCGCAGGACAATGTGCTCCTGACGGCATCCACGGCTTCCGGCAAAACCGAGGCAGCCTTCTTTCCCATCCTGACCGAGTTTTGGGAGAACCCGCCCGCAAGCGTGGGCGCCCTCTACATTGGCCCCCTCAAGGCGCTCATCAACGATCAATTCGTCCGCCTCAACGACCTGTGCGAAGAGGCCGATATCCCTGTCTGGCACTGGCATGGCGATGTCTCGCAGTCGCACAAGGCTAAGCTCATCAAAAAACCGAGCGGTATCTTGCAGATTACGCCCGAGTCGCTCGAGGCGCTCCTGATCCATAAGCACATGGCGATCCCGCGCATGTTTTGCGACCTGCGCTACGTCGTCATCGACGAGGTTCATTCTCTCATGCGCGGCGACCGCGGCGGGCAGACGCTCTGTCTTATCGAGCGCCTCTCGCGCATGGCAGGCGTGCAGCCCCGCCGCATTGGCCTTTCGGCCACCATCGGCGACCCCGAGCGCACGGGTGCCTTTCTCTCGCAGGGAACGGGACGCGACTGCGTTATCCCCCGTTTTGAGGAACCGCGTCGCGTGTGGCGCATCTCCATGGAGCACTTCTACAACTCGGGTCCCCAGGCACAGCAGCGGAGATTCGAGAGCACGGGTCCTCAAGAGGCCGAAGTGCTTGCGTGCGAGCGCATCGAGGCGGCGGCATCCGCGGCACTGCCCGCCGGCGCCCAAGACATGCGTCACAGCGGACAGCTCACACAAGAGGAGCGCCGTCAACGTCGTGAGCGGGCACGGGGCAAGGCCGCTCCCAAAGACCGTCGCACTTCCTCGGCCCCCGGGGGCGAAGTCGACATCCCACGAGCGACCGAGCAGGCGCTTCTCAACCCCACCGACACGGCGCCCGACAACGCCGACCCCGGTATGGGCTATATCTTTGAGCATACGCGCGGCCGCAAGTGCCTGGTCTTTGCCAACTCGCGCGAGGAGGCAGAGGCCGTGTGCTCCATGCTGCGTAGCTACTGCGAGAACCGGCACGAGCCCGACCGCTTCCTCATTCATCACGGCAATCTTTCGGCATCGTTGCGCGAGACGGCCGAGGAACTCATGCGCGATGAGGAGCAGGCACAGACAACCATCACCACATCTACGCTGGAGCTCGGTATCGATATCGGCCGTCTGGAGCGTGCGTTTCAGATCGATGCGCCGTTTACCGTCAGTTCCTTTTTGCAGCGAATGGGCCGCACGGGACGCCGCGACCTTCCACCCGAGATGTGGTTTGTCATGCGCGAGGAAGAGCCTGAGCCGCGCACGATGATGCCCGAGACCATTCCGTGGAAGCTCCTGCAGGGCATCGCGCTCGTACAACTCTATCGTGAGGAAAAGTGGGTCGAGCCGCCCGAGCTCGATCGACTCCCCTACAGCCTGCTCTACCACCAGACTATATCGACGCTTGCCAGCACCGGCGAGCTCACGCCGGCAGAGCTTGCCCAGCGCGTGCTCACACTCAGCTATTTCCATCGCATCTCGGCCGATGACTATCGCGTATTGCTGCGTCACCTCATTAAGATCGACCATATCCAGGTCACCGAGGGCGGCGGACTCATCGTGGGTCTCGCGGGCGAGCGCATCATTAACAACTTTAAGTTCTACGCCGTATTCCAGGAAAACGAGGAGTTCACCGTTCGTAGCGAGTCGGCCGAATTGGGCACGATCGTCAACCCGCCGCCGCCCGGTGAGCGCATCGCCATCGCCGGACACTGCTGGATTGTCGAGGAAGTGGACTGGAAGCGCCACACCGTCTTTGCCACGCAGGTCAAGGGTCGTGTGCCGGCCTACTTTGGCGACTGCCCCGGTGACATCAATACACACGTACTCGAGCGCATGCGCAAAGCGCTCAACGAGCACGCGACATATCCGTACCTCATGGGTAACGCGCGGGCTCGCTTGGCGCAAGCTCGTCATACCGCCGAGATTTCGGGCGCGGGAACTAAGCCGCTCATCAACCTGGGTGGCGACACCTGGGTGCTCT
>URTD01000130.1 GCA_900550735.1 uncultured Collinsella sp. | reverse complement strand
GACTCGATCGCACCCTCCAAGAAGCGATCCAGATACACCGGGTAGTCGGGGCTAATGCGCGCAGCCTCGGCCATGTAATCGCGCAGATGCTCGGCATCGTAGGCGATCATCATGCCGCGGCCGCCCAGCACGTAGCTCGGACGCACCAGCAGCGGGTAGCCAATGTGTGCGGCAACGGCCTCGGCCTCCTCAAACGAGGTGGCCTGACCCGCCGGCGGGTACATGATGCCCAGTTTGTCGAGCAGAGCGGCGAAGCGCTCGCGGTCCTCGGCAAAGTCGATGGCATCGGGCTTGGTACCCATGATGTTCACGCCGCTCTCCTCGAGCATGCGCGCCAGCTTAAGCGGGGTCTGGCCGCCGAGCGTCACCACGACGCCGTCGGGGCGCTCAACATCGATAACGTCCATGACGTCCTCGTAGGTGAGCGGCTCAAAGTAAAGGCGGTCGGACGTGTCGTAGTCGGTCGAGACGGTCTCGGGGTTGCAGTTGACCATGATGGTCTCAAAGCCGCGGGCCGCCAGCGCGTAGCTCGCGTGCACGCAGCAGTAATCGAACTCGATACCCTGTCCAATGCGGTTGGGGCCGGCGCCCAGGATCATCGCCTTGGGCTTGTCCGCCGGCGTGGTCTCGTCGGGAGCCACGCACTTCTTGGCATCCGGGCTCGTGCGGTAGATGTTCTCGTACGTCTTGTAGTGGTACTCCGTGGCGCTCGAGAACTCCGCAGCGCAGGTATCGACCGTCTTCATGCTGGGAACCACGCCCAGGCCCTTGCGGTAGGCGCGCACAAAGCGCTCGTCCGAGCCGGTCAGCGCGGCGATCTCGGCATCGCTCGTGCCGTACTGCTTGAGCAGGCGCATCGCGTCGGCGTCGATATCCTCCACACGCAGGCCGCGGATGCTCTCCTGGACCTGCACCATGTCGTTGATACGGTTGAGGTACCACGGATCGATACCGCAGATGGCATGGATGCGGGCGATGTCCCAGCCGCGACGCAGGGCCTCGACCACAAAGAAGATGCGGTGCTCGGTCGGGGTTGCCACGGCCTGAGCGAGCTCGTCGTCGCCCAGCTTGTCGGCACCCTCCTTGCCACCGGCGCAAATGCCCTGGTGGCCGTCCTCCAGCGAGCGCATAGCCTTGCCAAAGGCCTCCTCAAAGGTGCGGCCGATCGCCATGATCTCGCCCACGGCCTTCATGCGCGTGGTGAGCGTGGGGTCGGTTCCCTTGAACTTCTCGAAGGCAAAGCGCGGCACCTTAACGACGCAGTAGTCAATCGTGGGCTCAAAGCAGGCAGGCGTTGCCTTGGTAATGTCGTTGACGATCTCGTCGAGCGTGTAGCCCACAGCCAGGCGCGCGGCGGCCTTAGCGATGGGGAAACCCGTGGCCTTGGAGGCCAGCGCGGACGAACGGCTCACGCGCGGGTTCATCTCGATGACGATCAAGCGGCCGGTGTTGGGGTTCACGGCAAACTGCACGTTGGAGCCGCCGGTCTCGACGCCGATCTTCTCCAAGATGGCGAGCGAGGCGACACGCATGCGCTGATACTCAAGGTCGGAGAGGGTCTGCGCCGGCGCCACGGTGATGGAGTCGCCGGTATGCACGCCCATGGGGTCGAGGTTCTCGATGGAGCACACGATGATGCCGTTGCCGGCGTGGTCACGCATGACCTCCATCTCGTACTCTTTCCAACCCTCGATGGACTCCTCGACCAGCACCTCGTGGGCAGGCGAGAGTTCAAGACCCTGGCTCACGATGGAGACGAGCTCCTCGTGAGTATGCGCGATGCCACCACCGGCGCCGCCGAGGGTAAAGCTCGGACGCAGCACGCAGGGATATCCCACGCGCTCGGCGATGGCCTCGGCGTCTGCCACGCTGTAGGCATAGCCCGAGCGCGCGACCTCCAGGCCGATCTCGGCCATGGCCTCGTTAAAGAGCTTGCGGTCCTCGCCGCGCTCGATGGCGGCAAGGTCGCAGCCGATCATCTCGACGCCGTACTTGTCGAGCGTGCCGTCCTTTGCCAGTTCGACGGCGGCGTTCAGACCGGTCTGGCCGCCCAGCGTGGGCAGCAGCGCGTCCGGGCGCTCTTTCTTGATTACGCGCTCGATAAACTCGGCAGTGATGGGCTCGACATAGGTGCGGTCGGCCAAGCCCGGGTCGGTCATGATGGTCGCCGGGTTGGAGTTGACCAGGATGACCTCAAAGCCATCCTCCTTGAGCACCTTGCAGGCCTGGGCGCCGGAGTAGTCAAACTCACAGGCCTGGCCAATGACAATGGGGCCCGAGCCAATGACGAGGATACGCTTGATGTCAGTACGTTTCGGCATGTTAGTTCTCCTCGGTCTCGGTCGCAGCGGAACCATTGTCGGCAAAGTTCCAGCCCTGCAGGCGGTCCTTCGCGGTGTCGATGTCCAGGTAGTTCTCCTCGCCGTCCATGAGTCGCGTAAAGGCAGTAAAGAGATAGTGGGCATCGGTGGGTCCGGGCGAGGCCTCGGGGTGGTACTGCACCGAGAAGCACGGCGCGTCGAGCAGCTGGATGCCCTCGGCGGTGCCGTCGTTGAGGTTCACATGCGTCAGGCGAATGCGGCCGAAGCGCTCGTTCATCACGACTGGCGCGATGCCGCGGCGCACCCAGACGCGCAGATCCCCATCGGCCGCATGCTCGGTCTCGCCGCCGGAAAGCTCGGGGACAAGCTTGCCCAAGCTGGGGAACAGCAGACCAAAGCCATGGTTTTGCGCGGTAATCTCCACGCGACGGCTTACCAGGTTCATGACCGGCTGGTTGCCACCGCGGTGACCGAACTTAAGCTTTTCCATCTGAGCGCCGCAGGCCAGGTTGATCATCTGGTGACCAAGACAAATACCAAAGACCGGCACCTTGCCGATCAGCTGCTGCACCTGCTCGTAGGTCTCCACCACGGCGTCGGGGTCGCCGGGACCATTGGACAAAAAGACACCGTCGGGATTCATGTCGAGCACCTGCTGGGCGGGCGTATCCCACGGCACGACGGTAAGGTCGCAGCCGGCGCGGACCAGACCCTCCAGAATGCCGCGCTTCACACCGCAGTCGTAGGCGACCACTTTGTGACGGGCAGGAGCGGCAGCCGTAAGCGCAAAGTCATGCGTGGCAGGCAGGTCGGCGGCCACAAACTCGTGAGGTACGGGGCAACTTACGGTCTTGACCAGGTTCTCGCCTACCAGCGTGGGCGCAGCGGCCAGACGCTCGGCAAGCTCGTCGACGTCGAAGATCTCGGTCGAAATAATGCCCATCTTGGAACCATTGTCGCGCAGGTGGCGCACCAGGGCGCGAGTGTCGACACCCTCGATAGCGACGATGCCGTGAGCGCGCAGGTACTCCGGCACGCTGACGGCCGAGCGCCAGTTAGAAGGCGTGGCGCACATGTCGCGAACGATCATGCCGCGCATGGCCGGAGCGCTCGCAGGGCGCACGGCGTCGCCGGGGAAGGCCGACTGGACGTCGGTCTCGTCG
Organism: uncultured Collinsella sp.; assembly: GCA_900550735.1. Classification (GTDB taxonomy): domain Bacteria; phylum Actinomycetota; class Coriobacteriia; order Coriobacteriales; family Coriobacteriaceae; genus Collinsella. The sequence goes on along the minus strand of URTD01000130.1, from coordinate 2,219 downwards.
ATACCGTAGTTGCCGATCTGCGGATAGGTCATGGTTACGATTTGGCCGGCATAACTCGGGTCGGTCATGACCTCAAAGTAGCCCTCGAGCGAGGTGTTGAAGCAAACTTCGCCGGTCGCGGTGCCCTCGGCGCCGCATGCACGTCCATAAAAAATGGTCCCATCCTCAAGATACAGGATGCAGGGACCGCAGGTGCCCTTGCTGGTTTTGGCCAGCATACGCTGGCAAAGCTCGCTGGGCGCGAAGGTGCGGGCGGCAGCGCCCGCGGTATGGTTGTTCGCCATAATTCTCCTTCCCGGTCTCACAGGACCGGCTTAAAGGTGTGTAGTTAGGCCTCGCGGTATTGTAACCGCAAGCATGCCTCATGGCGTTAATTTCATCGAAATGTTTACGAAATGATAATTATGACTTTCTATGCATAATGTTTTTTAATCCCCGTCCCAGAAAAATCATCCCGCGGGGCTTGTGGCTCACGCGGGATGATGGCGTCTTATTTTTTCTTGTCCTGCTCCAGCAGTTCGGACGGTGTGCGATCGGGCTTGCCGCCGCGGAAAATCTCGCGGCCATGCAGACGATGTTCCAGGTCACGTTCGTCCTTTTCCTCGTCAATCTTGGTCTGGCTCACCACCGGGTCCTCAATCAACGACGACACCGAGTTCACCTGCTTCTGAATGCGCTCGGCGATGGTGTCATCCATACTCACGATGCGCATCTTCCAGTCGATACTCGTGGCGTTGGATGAGCTCTTGGTCCACACGAACGTCAAAATGGCGCTCTGGTGGCCGCGCGCGGGGAACATGCCAAAGAAGGAATCGTGCTGAATGTTGCTATCCTCGTCGATATAGGCGTGAACGTTATACACCACGCGGTCGATCTTATCGTTGAGCAACGCGTTGGTCGCAAGCGCCGCGGCCTGAATCTGCCCGTTGGACAGCAGCTCGAGCTCGTTGGCAGACGATGTGTCCAACACCGTCACCTCGACCGTGCCCGTGCGTTCATCGGCTTCATCGACGGTAAAGTCGAGCGGGAACTGCGTAAAGCCGTTGCCCCATTCAAGTCCACCCTTGAGCGCGGTCGAAACGGTATCGACCGAAACGCTCTCGGACAGGTTGGCGGTATTCAGACGGCGCATCACGCCGTAGCCGATCTGCATGCCCACGATCAGCACCAAAATACCGATGACCACGGCCATCGCGGTCTTCGTAATGGTATGGCTCACCTGCGAGCCCGAAGGATCGTCCTCGGACAGCGGGTCGATATGTTTTGCCTGGCTCGCGCGGTCCTCGCTGCGCAGCTGCGCTAGCGCCGCTTTGTCACCGCGCTTGGCCGCGGCCTCCTTCTCACGCATGCGCTCAGTTCGCTTTTTGGCAAGCGTCGGATCCAAGACGCCGGATGCATCGATTTCGGAGAATAACTCCGTCACTTCTTCCGGAGTCAAAGGGTTCTTGTCAGCCATAAACTTCCTGTCATATCAATCAGTCGAGCTCGTGCGCACGCGCACCTTCGAACTGCATTCGATAGTAACGGGCATAGGTGCCGCCACGGGCGAGAAGCTCCTCGTGCGTGCCACGCTCCACAACGCGACCATGCTCAACGGTCGCAATCTCATCGGCATGCTTAATGGTAGAAAGGCGGTGGGCGATGATAATCGTGGTGCGGCCGCGTGCCAGCTCTTCGAGCGACGCCTGCACCGCCTCCTCGCTCTCGTTATCCAAAGCACTCGTCGCCTCGTCCAAAATCAGGATCTTGGGGTTCTTGAGAAACACGCGCGCGATGGCAACGCGCTGCTTCTGTCCGCCCGAAAGACGGCTGCCGCGCTCGCCCACGACCGTGTCATAGCCCTGTGGAAGCGACTCGATAAAGGCATCGATGTTGGCGCGACGGGCCGCCTCGGCGATCTCTTCCGCCGTAGCGCCCGGCTTGCCGTAGGCGATGTTCTCGCCAATCGTACCGTCAAACAGATAGACATCCTGCTGCACCAGGCCGATGGCGCGACGCAGGCTCTGCTGCGTCACATCACGCACGTCCTGGCCGTCGATGCTAATGGATCCGGCAGCCACGTCATAAAAGCGCGGCAACAGCGAACAGGTCGTGGACTTGCCACCGCCCGAAGGGCCAACCAAAGCGATGGTCTGCCCGGGCTTGATGGACAGATCCATATGGTCGATAACGGGACGCTCGTCGGCATCGCCCTCGCCCAGCTCAACGTCCTCGTAGTT
>URTD01000129.1 GCA_900550735.1 uncultured Collinsella sp. | reverse complement strand
ATCGGCAAGCTCGACCCGACTATCGAATACCCGCCACGCGTGGTCGACAAACCGCGCGGCCGCGTGCGTTTCGCCAAGAAGGTGCACTTGCCGTATGGCTGGTTGGAATCGCGTACCACCACCCACGAAGAGCGTGAGGCGCTCTTCGGTGACGACCCAATGGACGCCAGTTACTGAGAAAATACTGAAAATACACGCAACACGCGCCATTCTGCGCGTGAATTTCCCTCCAAGAGTAGCCTGTTTGCGCTACTCTTGGGTGTAACCGTGAAGTGACAGGAGCCAAACGTGAGCGAGATCGCGCAGAATGAGTTCAACGACAAGACCAACATCAAGGTTGTTGGCGTCGGCGGTGCCGGCGGTAATGCCGTCAATCGCATGATTGCCGAGGGATTACAGAATGTTGAATTTGTGGCGGTAAATACCGATGCGAAGGATCTTCTGCGCTCTGATGCGGATGTCAAGATTTCCCTTTCCGATAAGTCCAGTCGTGGTCTCGGTGCTGGTGCCGACCCGGAGCGTGGAGCCAAGGCGGCCCAGGACCACCAGTCGGATATCGAAGAGGCGCTTAGGGGTGCCGACATGGTGTTCGTCACCTGCGGCGAGGGCGGTGGCACCGGTACCGGCGCTGCTCCCATCGTTGCCGATATCGCGATGAACGAGGTCGGTGCGCTGACCGTCGCCGTCGTGACCAAGCCCTTCACCTTCGAGGGCCGCAAGCGCAAGAAGAGCGCCGAGGAGGGCATTAAGACCCTCTCCGATTGCGTCGACACCATGATCGTCATCCCTAACGATAAGCTGCTCGACATCGCCGAGAAGAAGACCACCATGCTCGAGGCCTTCGCGATTGCCGATGGCGTCCTTTCCCAGGGCACCCAGGGCATCACCGACCTCATCACCGTCCCCGGTATCATCAACCTGGACTTCGCCGATGTTAAGACCATCATGAAGCAGGCCGGTACCGCCATGATGGGTATCGGTACCTCTTCTGGGGACACCCGTGCCGTCGACGCTGCCCAGCAGGCCATCTCCAGCCCGCTGCTCGAGAGCTCCATCGATGGTGCCACGCGCGTGCTGCTCTCCATCGCCGGTTCCAAGGACCTGGGCATCCAGGAGATCAGCGACGCCGCCGACGTTGTCGCCAACGCCGTCGACCCCGAGGCCAACATCATCTTCGGTACCGTTGTCGACGAGTCCCTGGGCGATCAGGTGCGTATCACCGTCATCGCTACGGGCTTCTCCGACTCCAACGTCAACCGTCAGGACGAGCTCTTTGCTGCTCAGCAGTCTCAGAGCAAGGCCGGTGCCTCCGCTGAGCCGCAGCGCACCGCTCCTGCCACGAGCCCGGCTCAGGCCGCTCCGACCCGCAACGTCGGTGGCACCGAGCTTCCTAACTTCGGCAACGATCAGTTCGAGCTTCCCGACTTCCTGAAGCGCGGTAGCTTCTAAGTCGTTCTTTGCATTGTTGTGCACAGGGGCGTGTCCGTATGGACGCGCCCTTTTTATTTCGACTTTGTAAACTAGAACCTCCAATCTCTTTACGTTCCCTTTACGATTGCCTCCAGCGCAGCAGGTATCCTTTTAGAGAAGTATGACAGCCGTATAAGCGCGGGCTGTAGCGGCGATGCCGCGGTACTTGTGTTATTAGGAGGCTTTAGTATGGCAGCACGTGCGGACAAAGTTTCGCGTGTCGACCATGATGGAGTTACGTTGGTGGAGGGCGCGACATCCGATGTTCGCTTTGCCTTCACCGAGCGCGCCGGTGGCGTTTCCGAAGATGCGTACTCCTCACTCAACTTGGGCTCGCATGTTGGCGATGACCCCTTTGCTGTTCAAGAAAATCGTCGTCGTGCGCTCGAGGCTATTGGTGCCGCCGAGTGCGGGCACAACCTGCTCGTTCCCAATCAGGTCCATGGTGATCATATCGTTGCGGTGACCTCGAACGGCGCCGATGACCTTGAGGACGTTCGCGAGCAGATTGCCGAGGGCTGTGATGCCATCGTCTGCACGGCGCATAACGTGCCCGTGCTGCTCTGCTTTGCCGACTGCGTTCCCGTGGTGCTGGTGGCCCCCGGCGGATTTGCCGTGGTGCACTCCGGTTGGAAGGGCACGATTGCACGTATTTCCGCCAAGGCGTGCCAGGCGCTTTGCGATGCTGCCGGTTGCGATGCGAGCGACGTTTCCGCCTATATCGGCCCCCATATCTTGGGTGACGAATATGAGGTATCCCAGGAACTCATGGATCGCTTTGCCGCCGAGTTCTCTTGCATCGATGCGAATACCTCTCGCATGCTTGATCTTTCCGCTGCCATTCGCGAGGCGCTGGTAGATGTCGGTGTCGACGCGGATAATATCGTGGATACCCAGCTTTCGACCGTGCGTCAGAACGACCGCTTTTATTCCTACCGTAACGAGGACGGCACCTGTGGGCGCCATGCTGCGATCGGCGTGATGCTATGAGAAAGATCGTATCGGTCCTGAGCGCCGCTGTGCTTACGCTTACGCTGTGCGCCTGTTCTTCGGGATCTTCTACCTCTTCCATTACCGTGGCCGGCTCCACGACCTGCCTTCCTATCGCCGAGATTGCGGCCGAGGGCTTTAAGGAGGAGACCGGCATCGACGTGCTCGTTTCCGGTTTGGGTTCTTCCGCTGGGATCGAGGCCGTCAGCGCCGGCACGGCCGATATCGCCAGCTCCTCCCGTGGACTCAATGCCGACGAACAGGATCTGGGCCTGACTCCCATCGTCATTGCCCACGACGGTATTGCGGTCATCGTGAACGACGACAACCCCGTCGATAACCTCTCGACCGAGCAGCTCCGCGATATCTACGCCGGCAAGATTACCAATTGGAAAGAGGTCGGTGGCGAGGACCTGAGGATTCAGGTCATCAACCGAGACGAGGCGTCCGGTACGCGCGAGGCCTTCCGTACCATCGTGATGGATGGCACGCCGTTCGATCGCCGCTCGGCTGTTCTTTCGGGTACGGGCCAGGTGCGCGACGTGGTATCTCGTTCGCGTGGGGCCATCGGCTACATTTCGCTGGGCTTCGTCGATAGCCTCAACGCCAAGACCTCGGTCAAGGCTGTCTCGGTCAATCATGTTGAGGCGTCCGAGAAGACGGTCGCGAGTGGCGGCTATCCCATCTCGCGCGACCTTTACTTCTTTGTGAAGGGTGCGCCTTCGCAGCAGGCGCAGGATTACATCGACTACGTGACGTCCGAAAAGATGGACAAGCAGATTCGCGAGGCGGGCTTTATTCCCGTCACCAACGACGAGAAGGGGAGTGAGTAGCATGGAAGCACAGGAAAACTCCCAGACTGAGCAGAATGCTCAGGCACCCAAGAAGCGCGAGCTGGCGCTCGTATCGCGCAGTACCTATATCAAGGAGAAGGCGCTGCAGTGGATCTTCTTTGCCTGCGCGTTCTTGGCGGTCGTTACCGTCATCCTGATTTTTGTCTTTACCACGTACTCGGCGCTGCCCGTCTTTACCGACATCGGTCTGGCGGACTTCTTTAGCTTTACGTGGGCGCCCTCTGAGGGCCATTACGGCATCATGTCGCTGCTTGCCGGCTCAGGTCTGGTGACCGTCGGTGCGCTCGCCATGGGCGTGCCGCTGGGCGTGGGTACGGCCGTTTACCTGGTCGAGATTGCCAGCAAGCGCGTGCGCAAGCTCATCAGCCCCGCCGTTGACCTGCTGGCGGGCATACCCTCCATCATCTACGGCTTTTTCGGCATGATCATCATCCGCCCGTTTATCGCACAACTGACCGGCGGCCTTGGTTTTGGTGCGCTGACGGCGTGGTTTGTGCTCGCCATCATGATCGTCCCTACCATCACCACGCTCACCATCGATGCCCTCAATTCCATTCCCATGGGCATTCGCGAGGCATCGTATGCCATGGGTGCTACTAAGTGGCAGACCATCTATAAGGTCGTGCTACCTGCCGCTAAGCTGGGTATCGTGGATGCCATCGTGCTGGGTATGGGCCGTGCCATCGGAGAGACCATGGCCGTGCTCATGGTCGTGGGTAACGCCCCGGTTATTCCCGACAGCATTGCGAGCCCTATCTCGACGCTCACGAGCCAGATCGCGCTCGACATGAGCTATTCCTCGGGTCTGCATCGCTCGGCGCTGTTCGGCATGGGCGTGGTCCTGTTTATCATCTCCGCCACGCTGGTGGGCATCGTCCGTCTGATTTCCAAGAAGAAGAGGGGGTAGGCTATGTCCGATTCCGTTGACACGACGGTCGATACGACCTCGTCGCGCGAGCGCATCAAGCGTGCCCTTTCCCACGGCAAGAAGGGCCGCATCAACAAGGACCTGTCCAACAAGATCATGCTTGGCGTGTTTCGTGCCGCTGCCTACATCACCACGCTGGTGCTGGTCGCTATCATCGCCTACGTGGTCATCAACGGCCTGCCACACATCTCGCTCGACTTTATCTTCGGTTGGCCCCAGGGCGTCAACGCCGAGGGCGGAATTTGGCCCACGATCGTATCGACCGTCTACGTGACGGCGCTCGCCATGCTTATCTGCACGCCGATCGCTGTGCTGGCAGCCGTCTATCTGGCCGAGTACGCCAAGCAGGGCAAGGTCGTCGAGCTCATTCGCTACGCTGCTGACGCTTTGGCCTCGGTGCCCTCCATCGTTATGGGCCTGTTTGGCTACGCCTTGTTTGTCGAGGCCATGGGCCTGGGCCTTTCGATGGTCTCGGCCGCCCTGGCACTCGCGCTCTTGATGCTTCCCATCGTCATGCGTACCACCGAAGAGGCCATTCGCGCCGTTCCGCGCTATATCCGCTGGGGCGCATATGGCCTGGGCGCCACCAAGTGGCAGGTTGTCTCCAAGATCGTGCTTCCTTCTGCCTTTGGCCGTATTGCCACGGGCATCGTTCTCGCCATCGGCCGTGCCATTGGCGAGACCGCGGTGGTGCTCTATACCATGGGGCAGGCCATCAATCTACCTATTTCGCCGCTCGATTCCGGCCGCCCCATGACGGTTCACCTGTATCTGCTTGCCAACGACGGCATCAACATGAACGCAGCCTACGGCACCGCGCTCTTGCTGATGGTGATCATTCTGGCCTTCAACCTGTTTGCGCGCTTCCTGTCGCGCAAGCTTCGCTAGTTAAGGAGTCCCATGTCCGTTTATCAGTCCGCTCCCACGTTGGAGCAAGCGGCCATTACGGCCAAGGATTTCAACTTTTGGTACGGTGACTTTCATGCGCTGACGGGGCTTGACCTCAACATCGCCAAAAACGCCATCACCTCCTTCATTGGCCCTTCGGGCTGCGGCAAGTCGACGTTTTTGCGCTGCATCAACCGCATGAATGACCTGATCGAGGGCACGCGCGTCGAGGGCACCATGACGCTCGACGGCAACGATATCTATGCCGAGGGTGTCGACCCGGTCGATCTCCGTCGTCGCGTGGGCATGATCTTTCAGCAGCCCAACCCGTTTCCTAAATCCATCTACGAGAATGTCGCCTTTGGCCCTCGTCTGCAGGGCGTGACTAGCAAAAGTGACCTCGATGACATCGTGGAAGAATCGCTCAAGCGCGCCAACCTCTGGAAAGAGGTATCCAATCAGCTCAACAAGGATGGTTTGGCGCTCTCGGGCGGTCAGCAGCAGCGTCTGTGCATCGCGCGCGTGCTTGCGGTGCAACCCGATGTCCTTCTGATGGACGAGCCCTGCTCCGCCATCGACCCCACGTCCGTCTCTAAGGTCGAGGATCTGATGGCCGAGCTGGCGCCCGAGATGACGATCATCATCGTCACGCA
>URTD01000128.1 GCA_900550735.1 uncultured Collinsella sp. | reverse complement strand
GCTCGCCGCCATGCTCATAGCGCAGAAACGTGCCGGCATCCGCCCTGCTCAACGTCACCGCCGCGGCCGGCATGGCGGCAAACACCAGCGAGGCCACCAATGCGAGAGCCATGACGGCCGCGACCCCCAGCGCGGTCAAGCCATCATCTACGGCACGACCAACGCCTTCTTGGAAAAATTCGGCCTGCGCTCCACCCGTGATCTGCCCGATCTGGAGCAGTTTGCCCCCGACGAGCAGTCGCGTCAGTTTATCCGCGAGCGCCTGAGCGGCCGCAGTATTCAGTCCACGCTCGAGGAGCAGGCCGAAGACCTGGACGAAGAGCGCGAACTGCTCGATACCGATGTTGAAGATGTTGAGGCAGTCGAGGACTTGGAGACCCTGGTCGTCGACGACCCCTCGGAGGATTTACATGACGAGGACTAACGAAGTAGGGGAGACGCGTGCCATGGGCAACGCAGTACCCGCAACCGACGCCCAGTCCGTCTATCCGCACACCATGCGCCTGCAGCGCTTTTTGGCGCGCGCGGGCGTGGCGAGCCGCCGCGGCTCGGAGGACCTGATGACCGCCGGTCGCGTGACCGTCAACGGCCAGGTCGCGACCGAGCTGGGCACCAAGGTCGACGTCGACCGCGACCACATCGAGGTCGACGGCATGGTCTCAACCAGGGCGCCGTGTACTTGATGCTCTACAAGCCGACCGGCTACCTCACCACCATGAGCGACCCGCAGGAGCGCCCTTGTGTGGCCGACCTGGTCCCCCGCGACCGCTTTCCGGGACTTTTCCCGGTGGGTCGCCTGGACCGCGACACCACGGGCCTTTTGCTCTTTACCACCGACGGCGACCTATCGCAGGACCTGCTGCACCCCAGCAAACACGTCTACAAGACCTACCAGGCGCTCGTGGACGGGCGACTGACCGACCGCGATCTAGAACCGCTCCGCCGTGGCATCGAGCTCGACGACGGCCTGTGCCAGCCGGCAATCTGCCGTGTCATTAACGCGCGCGAGGCCGAGGCAGTGGCGCCGCAAGGCGTCAAGCCCGGCACCACTGCCGTCGAGGTCATCATCCGCGAGGGACGCAAGAATCAGGTCAAGCGCATGCTGAGCAAGATTCATCATCCGGTGATCCGTCTGCACCGCTGCAACTTTGCCGGCCTGGAGCTCAAGGACGTGGCCAAGGGCTCGTGGCGCGAGCTCACCGACCGCGAGGTGCAGATCCTCAAAAGCGGTGGCATCCCGCCCAAACAGGCGAGCGCAAAGCGCAACGGCGACAAGCCCCAAGACACGCCCGCCAGCCGCACGCGTCACCACGGCAGCCACGGCTCCGCACCCAAGCGCAACACCTACCGCGAGCGATACACGGGCTAGGCAACCCGCCGCGCCCCAACGCCCGCGAACCATACCAGCACGTCAATCATCGAAAGGAAGCATTGCATGATCGTCGCCATCGACGGCCCCGCCGGATCCGGCAAGTCCACCATCGCCAAGGAGATCGCCCGCCAGCTGGGCTTTAACAAGCTCGACACGGGCGCTATGTACCGCGCCGTCACCTTCGCCGCGCTCGACCGCGGCATCGACCTGGACGACGAGGCGGCCATCGACGCCCTCGCCGAGCAGATCGAGATCCGCTTTACCAACGGCACCGGCGAGGACACGCGCCTGACCATTGACGGCCAGGACGCTTCGGCCGCCATCCGCACCCCGCAGGTCGACGCCAACGTGTCCAAGGTCTCGGCCTACCCGGGCGTGCGCGCCGCCATGCTCATCCACCAGCGCCGCGCCGCCGAGGACCGCGATATCGTCGCCGAGGGTCGCGACATTGGAACCGTCGTGTTCCCTAACGCGCAGGTCAAGGTCTTCCTGACCGCCGACCCGCGCGAGCGCGCCCGCCGCCGTGTGCTGCAGCGTCACCAAAACGATGCCCAGCCGCTCACGTCCGAGCAGCTCGAGGCCGAGGTCGACGAGACCCTCGACGCCCTTAAGCAGCGCGACAAGCTTGACAGCAGCCGCGAGGTCGCCCCGCTCGTGCCCGCCGAGGACGCCGTGCACGTCGACTCCACCGCCCACACCATCGACGAGGTCGTCTCGATAATCGAGGACCTTATCAACCAAAGGAGGTAGCCCATGCGCCTGTTTCAGCAGACGCCCGAGGACTATTACAACGCCCCCTACGCCGAGTTTCCAGCGCTCATCCGCGGCACCGTCGTCGTAGTCATGGCCATCCTTTGGGCCTTCTCCAAGCTCATGTGGCGCTGGAAGGTCGAGGACGCTGACCTGCTGTTTGAGCGCCAGGAAGGCCGCGGCAGCGTGGTCATCTGCAACCACACCTCGATGGCCGAGCTCTTGGCCGTGGAGACGGCGCTGTTCTTTGGGGGCCGCCGCATTCGTCCCATCTTTAAGTCCGAGTTCGCCAAGAGCAAGATTGTGCGCTGGGCCTTTAGCCACGTTGGCGGCATCCCCGTCGAGCGTGGTACTGCCGATATGAAGTGCCTGCGCGCCGCCCAGCATGCGCTGCAGCGCGGCGAGGACGTCCTGATCTTCCCCGAGGGCACACGCATCCGCTCGCGCGAGATCAAGCCCGAGGTCCACGGCGGCTTTGCGCTCATCGCCCAGATGGGCAAGGCGCCCGTCAACCCGCTCGCCATCTGCGGCTCGTCCGACATCACGCCCGCAGGCAAAAAGCTCATGCGTCCCAAGAAGTGCTGGATCCGCGCCGGCAAGGCCGTCTCGCTTTCCGACGCACCGGCTGGGCTTAAGCGCACGGAGCGCCTGGAATGGTTTGAGTCCGAGGCCATGAACCGCGTCTACGCTATGCGAGACGAGCTGTGCGCCGAGCATCCGGGCAGGTTCTAGCCATGAGCGAGAACGTTACGAACACTGCCGCGACCGCGTCCGACCAGGCAACAGCGCCTACCATCGAGATCGCAGCACACGCCGGCACTTGCTACGGCGTACAGCGTGCGCTCGATATGGCGCTGGCCGCCGCGCCGCAGGCAGGGGAGTGCACTCAGGTTCATACCTTGGGTCCGCTCATCCATAACCCCATCGTGGTGCGCGAGCTTGCTGAGGCAGGCGTTGGCCTGGCCGAGAACCTGGACGACGCCGCATCGGGCACCGTAATCATTCGCGCGCACGGAGTGGTGCCGCAGGTGATCGAAGCCGCTCGCGAGCGTGGCCTCGACGTTGTCGATGCCACCTGCCCCTACGTGAAGAAGGTTCACGTGGCCGCCGAGCGCCTGGTTCGCGAGGGCTATCGCGTGCTCGTCGTGGGCGAGCCGGGCCATCCCGAGGTCGAGGGCATCCTGGGCCATGCCGGCGATGACGCGCAGGTCGTGAGTTGCGCCGCCGATGCGGACGCGCTGCCGATCAAGGGCAAGGTGGGCCTGGTTGTGCAGACCACCCAAACCGCGCAGAACCTGGCCAAAGTCGTGGCCTCCATTACCCCGCGCGTGCAGGAGCTGCGTGTGATCAACACCATCTGCGCCGCCACGAGTGAGCGTCAACAGGCAGCAGCCACACTTGCCAACCGCTGCGACTGCATGGTCGTGGTGGGCGGCAAGAACTCGGGCAACACCCGCCGCCTGGCGCAGATTTGCGCAGACGCCTGCGAGCGCACGTATCACATCGAGGAAGCTTCCGAGCTCCAGGCCGCGTGGTTTACCGACGCTCACCACATCGGCATCACTGCCGGAGCCTCCACCCCACAAGAACACATCGAACGCGCCGTCACGCGCATCAAGGAGCTTTGCCGCTAACCATGGACCAGACCGTACCCGCATACGCCGCCGAGGTGGCCGATTACGGGCGCAGCCGCGACCCCGAGCCGGGTGAGGGCGCGCTCGTTAAGAACGTGCGTCCCGAATCGCCCGCATGGGATGTGGGCATCGAGCCGGGCATGCGCGTGCTCACGGTCAATGGCGAGCAGCTCACCGACATGATTGTGTGGCTCTGGGAGGCCGACGATGATACCGTCGACCTGGAGGTTTTCGATCCGCGCGACAACACCGTCACCTCCGTCGAGCTCGACCGCTTCCCAGGAGAGGACTGGGGCCTTGAGTTCGATGGCCCTATCTTCGATGGCATGCGCACCTGTGTGAACGCCTGCGTGTTCTGCTTTATGACGATGCTCCCCAAGGGCGGCCGCTCCACGCTCTATATTCGCGATGACGACTATCGCCTAAGCTTTTTGCAGGGCAACTTTGTCACGCTCACGAACCTCACCGACGAGGACGTGCAAAACGTCATCCAACGCAACATGAGCCCCATGAACGTGTCGGTCCACGCCGTAAGCCCCGACGTCCGCCGCCGCATGATGGGCCGCAACGCCCAGCGCGGCATGGATGTGCTCGAGGCCATCATGGCCGCCGGCATAGAGATTCATGCGCAGATCGTGTTGTGCCCCGGCATGAACGACGGCGAGGAGCTGGAAAAGACCCTGCGCTTCTGTGAGGAACATGAGCAGATCACGAGCCTGGGCATCGTGCCGCTCGGCTTTACCAAGCATCAGAACCGTTTTAGCTGGTCCTACAGCGACAAACCCGAGCTAGCGCGCGAGACCATCGCCATGATTCGACCGTTCCAGGACCGCGCCTATGAGCGCTTTGGCCGCCACACCTTCCAGATGAGCGACGAGTTCTATCTGGACGCCGGCATCGATCCTCCCGAGGCAGACTTTTACGACGGTTACCCGCAGTACTACGACGGCATTGGCATGATCCGCTCGTATCTGGACGAGACCGACGACGTGCTTGCCGCCGACGCCGAGCGTCTGGCCCGCGTCCGCGAGGCCATCGACGCCCGCAGCCAACACCTGCTGTGCCTCTCGGGCGCCAGTGCACGCGACACCGTGGCGCGCTTTGTGGAGTCGCCGTATGGTCTCGCCGGCACCGTCACAGCCATCAAGAACCGCTACTTTGGCGGCAACGTGGACGTGACCGGCCTCATCGTCGCGTGTGACATTCTGGAGCAGCTGCCCCAAGATCTGTCGGGGGTTATGCTCTTTGTGCCTAAGCTCATGTTCAACGCTGACGGCATGACGCTTGACGAGTATCATCGTGACGATTTACTCGCAAGTCTTACCAGTCGCGGCGCCGAGGTTCATGTGGTGTCGACCATGCCGCATGAGCTGCTCGATACCCTGGAGCGCATCCTTGGCATTGTGCCCGCAGACTCTAACACTTCCACTGACCCTACCCATTAAAGGAGAGCAGATGAAACCTATCGTCGCCGTCGTCGGACGCCCCAACGTGGGCAAGTCCACGCTCGTTAACCGCCTGGCCCAGACCTCGGACGCCATCGTCCACGAGTCCCGCGGCGTCACGCGCGACCGCTCGTACCACACGGCCGATTGGAACGGCCGCGAGTTCACCATCGTCGACACGGGCGGCATCGAACCGCTCAAGAGCGATGACGTCTTCGCCACGTCCATTCGCGACCAGGCCCTCGCCGCCGCCGAGGAAGCCGCCGTCATCCTGTTTGTGGTCGACGGCCGCACCGGCGTCACCGAGGAGGACGAGTCGGTCGCTCGCATGCTCAAGCGCTGCGACAAGCCGGTCTTTCTGCTGGTGAACAAGCTCGACAACCCCGATCGCGAGAACGACAGCATCTGGGAGTTCTATTCGCTTGGCATCGGTGAGCCCACGCCGCTCTCGGCCCTGCATGGTCATGGCACGGGCGACCTGCTCGACGATATCGTGGCCCTGTTGCCCGAGGAGGAGGACGAGATCGCCGACGAGTTCCCCGATGCGCTGAACGTGGCTATCATCGGCCGCCCCAACGCCGGTAAGTCCTCGCTGTTCAACCGCATCCTGGGCGCCGACCGCTCCATCGTGTCCAACATTGCCG
>URTD01000127.1 GCA_900550735.1 uncultured Collinsella sp. | reverse complement strand
GCGGTTTGGTAAAACCGCGTAACCACTAGTTTGGTACCTTGACAATCAATCTATGCGCTCCTAAATTAGTTAGGCACAAAACAATTCATCTACCTAACTAAGGAAAGGAGCGAAGCTTAGATATGTGTGTTGAACCACTCGTCCTTCCGCATGAGCCCGGCGGTGACCCGTCGCAACCGGTATACATACCCGAAGCGGTCAGCGCCGAAGACAAACTCGCCAAGCGCATCCTGAGCGGCCTGGGCTTTTGCGGCCATTACATGCATTTTCATGGCGGAGGCGTGTCCGGCAAGGCGCCCATCATCTGCCTGCTGGCCAAGCAGCCCGGCGGCGAGATGTCGCAGCAGGAACTCGGCATGCATTTTGACCTCAAGCCGGGGTCGCTTTCCGGGATCCTGTCCAAGCTCGAGGTCAACGGTCTCATCGAGCGCAGCCGTAACCCCAAGGATCGACGGCAACTCACCATTCGCCTGACCGAAACCGGCCGGGAAAACGCCCGCATCGACCAGGCGGCCCGCATCCGCTTTAGAGAACGGGCCTTTAGTGCCCTCACTCACGACGAGCGCGAGCAGCTCGCCGAAATGCTCGAGAAAATCCGTGTAACCTGGGAGGAACTGGATGATTAAAACCCTCATGGGCAGCATCCGCGACTATATGAAAGTCACTGTTGCCACGCCGTTGCTCGTGCTTGGCGAGGTGCTCTGCGAGATGCTGATTCCATTTATCACCGCCAACCTGATCGACGCCATCAAAGACGGCGCCACCGTAGCCGAGATGCTTCCCACCGCGGGCTTTTTGGTGCTCATCGCGCTGACGTCGCTTGCTTTTGGCGCCGCTGCCGGCGTCACCTGCAGCCATGCAAGCTGCGGCTTCGCCAAGAACCTGCGTCACGACCTGTTCTACAAGATCCAAACGTTCAGCTTTGCCAACATCGATGAGTTCTCGAGTTCCTCGCTCGTCACCCGCCTCACCACCGATATCAACAACGTGCAGCAGGCCTTTATGATGATCATCCGCATCGCCGTACGCGCTCCGCTGGTATTGATCTTCGCCTTTACCATGGCGTTTATCATGGGCGGCAGCGTTGCCATGGTCTACCTGATCATCATTCCGCTGCTGGGCTTTGGACTGTTCTTTATCATCTTTAAGGTGCGCCCCATCTTCTCGCGCGTGTTCCACAAGTACGACGCCCTTAACGAGTCCGTCGAGGAAAACGTCACCGGCATGCGCGTGGTTAAGAGCTACGTGCGCGAAGACTTTGAGAAGGAGAAGTTCGCGACCGCCGCGCGCGACGTCCAGATGGACTTCACCCGCGCCGAGAAGCTGCTCGCCTTTAACAACCCCATGATGAACATCTGCGTTAACGGCGCGTTTGTCGTCATCATCTACCTGGGCTCCAAGCTCATCATCACGAGCCAGGGCACGCTGTTCGACGTGGGCCAGCTCTCCTCGATCTTTACCTATGGTTTCCAGATCCTCATGAGCCTGATGCAGCTATCGATGATCTTTGTCATGGTGACCATGGCCGACGAATCGGCACACCGCATTACCGAGGTGCTTGCCGCCGAGCCCACGATCGCCAACCCGACCGAGCCCGTGCTCGAGGTTGCCGACGGCTCCATCGACTTTGACCACGTGAGCTTTAAGTATTCCGCGCATGCGAAACGCCAGGCGCTCGACGACATCGACCTGCACATTACGAGCGGCGAGACCATCGGCATCATCGGCGGCACCGGCTCGGCCAAGTCCACACTCGTAAACCTCATTGCCCGCCTGTACGACGCCACCGAAGGCACCGTGCGCGTGGGCGGCGTGGACGTGCGCGACTACGACTTGGACGCGCTGCGCCATCAAGTGGCCATGGTATTGCAGAAAAACGTACTGTTTAGCGGCACCATTGCCGAGAATCTGCGCTGGGGCGACCCGAACGCCACCGACGAAGAGGTTCGCGAGGCCGCGCATCTGGCCTGCGCCGACGAGTTTGTCGACGGCTTCCCCAAGGGCTACGACACCTGGATCGAACAGGGCGGCTCCAATGTTTCCGGCGGTCAGAAGCAGCGCCTGTGCATTGCACGTGCCCTGCTGCGTCGCCCCAAGATCTTGATCCTGGACGACTCCACCAGCGCCGTCGACACCAAGACCGACGCCAAGATTCGCGCAGGGTTGGCAAGCTATCTGCCCAACACGACCAAGCTCATCATCGCCCAGCGCATTAGCTCCGTGCAGGACGCCGATCGCATCATCGTCATGGAGGGCGGCCGTATCGCGCAGATCGGCAACCATGACGAGCTACTCAAGACGAGCGAAATCTACCGCGAGACCTTTACCTCGCAGAACAAGATGTCTGCCGAGGGCGAAGGGGCCGTCGAGGCCGACACCGAGGCATCCGTAACGCAAGCTCAGACCCAGGAAGGAGGCGAGGCACATGAGTAAGGCAACGACCGCCGAGCGCGCGCTCAACCGCAAGGGCGGCACCATGTCGCGCCTCATCAAGACGCTCTTTGGCTTCTACCCCGTGCTTTTGCCCCTCGTCGTCGTCGGCGTGGTGCTCTGCGCCATCATCAACTCCATCGGCGCGACCTTCCTTCAGAGCGCCCTGCAGATTATTAGCGAATCGTGGCAGTCGGGCGATTGGGAAGCTGCACAGCCCAAGATCGCACAGCTCGTGACCACCCTCGCCTGCATCTACGGCGTCGGCATCCTGTCCTCGCTGTTCTGGAACCGCGCCATGGCCATCGTCACGCAGGGCTCGCTCGAGAAGCTGCGCGAGAAGATGTTCAACCGCATGCAGGACCTGCCGATCCGCTACTTCGACACACACCAGCGCGGCGACATCATGAGCCACTACACCAACGATATCGACACGCTGCGCCAGATGATCAGCCAGTCGCTGCCCAACCTGCTCATGACGACCATCGTCATCGTCACGGTATTCTTTATCATGCTGTACTACAGCGTGTGGATGTGCCTGGTCATTGTGGCCGGTGTCGCCTTTATGACCTTTATGACCAAGCTGCTCGGCTCCAACTCCGCGCGTTTCTTTATTGCGCAGCAGACCGAGCTCGGCGTGGTCGAGGGCCATATCGAGGAAGTCATGAACGGCCAGAAGGTCGTCAAGGCATTCTGCCACGAGTCTGCCGCCGAGGCCGATTTTGACGAGCGCAATGAAAAGCTCTTCGAGGTCTCGCAGAAGGCCAACATGTACGCCAACATCCTCATGCCCATCCTTATGAACCTGGGAAACCTGCTCTATGTGCTGGTCGCACTGGCAGGCGGCATTTTCCTGGCGCTGGGCGTGCCCAACCTGAGCATCTCGGGCATGGCACTGTCCATCGCCGTCGTGGTGCCGTTCCTCAACATGACCAAGCAGTTCTGCGGACAGATCGGCCAGATCTCGCAGCAGATCAACGCCGTGGTCATGGGCCTCGCCGGCGCCGACCGCATCTTTGAGCTCATCGACGAGGAACCCGAAGCCGACGAAGGCTATGTGACGCTCGTCAACGCGCAGGTGAACCCCGATACCTGGCAGCTCGAGGAGGCCGACCACCACACCGGCATGTGGGCGTGGAAACATCCGCACCGCGCAACCGGCGAAATCGAGTACGTGCCGCTGCGCGGCGACCTGGTCATGGACAACGTGGACTTTGGCTACACGCCCGACCACGAGGTGCTGCACGGCGTGTCCGTGTACGCCAAGCCGGGTCAGAAGGTCGCGTTTGTCGGCGCCACCGGTGCCGGTAAGACGACCATCACCAACCTCATCAACCGCTTCTACGACATCGCCGACGGCAAGATCCGCTACGACGGCATCAACGTCAACAAGATCCGCAAGGCCGACCTGCGCCGCTCGCTGGGCGTCGTGCTACAGGACGTGAACCTGTTCACCGGCACTGTGATGGATAACATCCGCTACGGCAACCTGGACGCTACCGACGAGGAGTGCATCGCGGCGGCCAAGCTCGCGGGCGCGGACGACTTTATCACCCGCCTGCCCGACGGCTACGACACGATGCTCACCGGCAACGGCGCACAGCTGTCGCAGGGCCAGCGCCAGCTCGTGACCATTGCCCGTGCCATTTTGGCCGACCGCCCGGCGCTAATTCTGGACGAGGCAACCTCCAACGTTGACACTCGTACCGAGGAGCTTATTCAGCGTGCCATGGATGCGCTGATGCAGGGCCGTACCAGCTTTGTTATCGCGCACCGCCTGTCCACGATCCGCAACGCCGACGTGATCCTGGTAATTCGCGACGGCGATATCGTCGAGAAGGGCACGCACGACGAGCTGCTCGCCCAGGGCGGCTTCTACGCCGACCTGTACAACTCGCAGTTCGACGAAGCGGCGTAAAAACCGGCGGCAAACAACCGCAATGCCAAGAAAACGGGGGCGCAGGACAACCTGCGCCCCCGTTTTTGCTCTGCGGCCCTCAAACCGCCTCCCCTGGGACCTGATTGACAGCCCCTTCGAGGCCCCGTGGGCAAAAAATGGCAAATATGAGTACTGTTACCCTTTTAGTAACAGCCAAAACAGCCCCAAATGCCGTTTTCACGGCTTACACGCGTCCCTAAATTGATCAAACAGCCCTATAGCGGACTTATATGTATTTGCGTTAATGAACATATTTTGCTGTTATGTCTATTACTTTGCGAAGGCAATATGCTACTAAGCTAGCAACCGTACTCATATTTGGCATTTTTTGCCCACAGGGTGTTTCCTGGGGAACCGACAATAGCCTTAGGGTCCCGCGCGACGCCACTCCCTCCCGGTATCCGCCGACGTTCCCCCATATAAAACCTGCCAAAATAAACCTGTCCCTTTTGGCAGGTTTCGGGGTGGCAAGGGCTTGCACTTTAGCGTGCGACAGCGGATAATGCCGAGCATTCAAGAATACGCTTATTGCTCTTTCTATAGATTGAGGAGACCCCTATGGCCATGGAATTCAAACGCAGGCTGCCGATCCCCATGGAGATCCGCGAGGAAATGCCACTTTCTGCCGAGCTTACCGCCAAAAAGCAGGCATTTGACGCCGAGGTCGCCAAAGTCTTTACCGGCGAGGACGCACGTAAGGTGCTCATCATCGGCCCGTGCTCTGCCGACCGCGAGGATTCGGTGCTCGAGTATATGAACCGACTGGCCAAGACCGCCGAAGAGGTCAAGGACAAGCTCATCATCATTCCGCGCGTCTACACCAACAAGCCGCGCACCAAGGGCACCGGCTACAAGGGCCTGCTGCACAACCCCAACCCCGAGGCTCCCGACGACCTGCTCGAGGGCGTCAAGGCCATCCGCCATATGCACCTGCGCGTTATTGAGGAAACGGGTTTCTTCACCGCCGACGAGATGCTCTATCCGTCCAACTACCAATACCTCGTTGACCTGCTGAGCTATGTCGCCGTGGGCGCACGCTCGGTAGAGAACCAGGAGCACCGTCTGGTGTCGAGCGGCATTTCGGTACCCGTCGGCATGAAGAATCCCACTGCCGGCTCTACCACCGTTATGCTCAACTCAATTTACGCCGCCCAGGCGCACCAGAGCTTCATCTTCCGCAACTGGGAGGTCGAGTGCGACGGCAACCCGCTCGCACACGCCGTTATGCGTGGCTACATCGGTCTCGATGGGCGCACCTACCCCAACTACCACTACGAACACCTGGAACGCCTGGCCGAACGCTATACCGAGCATGCCGGCTATGCCAATCCGGCAGCGGTCATCGACTGCAACCACGACAACTCGGGCAAGCGTCCGCTGGAGCAGTATCGCATTTGCAAGGAGGTGCTCGACAGCTGCCGCCGCAACGAGTCCATCTCCAAGCTGGTCAAGGGTTTTATGATCGAGTCTTACCTT
>URTD01000126.1 GCA_900550735.1 uncultured Collinsella sp. | reverse complement strand
AGAAACATGAGACGCATGCGCTTTCCGGCGGGCAGAAGCAGCGCGTCGCCATCGCGGGCGCCCTTGCGATGAACCCGGAGATCCTCATCTTGGACGAGGCATCCGCAATGCTCGACCCCCGCGGCCGCAAGGGCCTCATGAAGGCTTGCCGCGCATTGCACGCTCGCGGCATGACCATCGTGATGATTACGCATTTTATGGAAGAGGCCGCCGAGGCCGATCGAGTCGCGGTGTTTCAGGCGGGGCGCGTGGCCATGCTCGGTGCCCCCGAGGAAATCTTGACGCGGGCGGACGAACTTGCGCAGCTCAACCTGGACATGCCGGAGTCGTGCCGTTTGGGCATGGCGCTTCGTGTGAAGGGCGTACCCGTTTGCACGCAGGTGCGTGAGGCGGATATGGTTGCCGAGGTTGCGCGGGCCTATACCGAGCGAAGTGAGGCGGGCACCGCGGGGCAGCCTTCCGCATCCCAGTTGGAAATTGCTGACGGCACTATTCCGGCAGACAACAAGGACAACGCGTCGGAGCCCGTCATCGAGCTATCCCATGTTTCATACAGTTATTCGCTCAGTCCGCGCGAGCGCCGTCGCTGGCATAAACACTCGGCCGCTGCGGGCAAATCGAACAAACAGGCTCTCTGGGGAAACGACCCCAGCAGCCCGTGGGCACTGCGCGACGTGTCTTTGACGGTGCGTCGCGGCGAGTTCCTGGGGCTAGCAGGCCATACCGGTTCGGGTAAATCCACACTGGTCCAGCACCTCAACGGATTAATCCGTCCGCAGGAGGGGAGCGTTTGCGCGCTGGGGCTCGACCTATCAAGCAAGAAAGACGCCGCCGCGGTTAAGGCTAAGGTCGGCGTGGTGTTTCAGTATCCCGAGCGCCAGCTGTTTGCCGAGACCGTGGTGCAGGACGTGGCATTTGGTCCGCACAACCTTGGCCTGTCGCAAGACGAGGTCGCGCGCCGCATTGCGTCATCGCTCACTCGCGTGGGCCTCGACCTTGCCACGATAGGCGACAAGAGTCCCTTTGAACTCTCGGGCGGACAGCAGCGGCGCGTGGCGTTTGCGGGCGTGCTCGCCATGGAACCTGAGGTGCTGGTGCTCGACGAGCCCATGGCAGGCCTCGATCCGGCTGCCCGCAGGGATTTCCTGGAGCTCATTGGCCGTCTTCATGATGAGGGCCTGACCGTTGTCATGGTTTCGCACAGTATGGATGACCTGGCCAATTGCTGCGACCGCGTCGTTGTGATGAACGAAGGCGCGGTGTTTGCCGAGGGCACGCCCGCTCAGGTTTTTGCGCATGCGGATGAGCTTAAATCGATCGGTTTGGGCGTTCCCGCTGCCCAACGCATGGCACTGGCGCTTGCGAAGGCAGGCGTGCCGCTGCGTTGCGACGGGCTCTATACGGTTGAGTCGTTGGCCGACGAGTTGGCAGATTTGCTGATCGGTCGCTCAGACGGTTCTTCTAACGTCTCGGACAAGGCCAAATCCGAAACGATCGCGCGAGAGGAGGGCTGCTAATGGAGGCGTTTTCGTTCGGCAGCTACTATCCCGGCGATAGTGCAATCCACCGCCTGGACCCGCGAACCAAGTTGCTCTTGGGCTTTGTGTTTCTGATCACGACGCTCACGGTCAGTAGCTTCCGCGGACTGGTCCCGGTCGCAATTTTCATTGTGCTGATCTATACCGTGTCCCGGGTGCCGCTTCGCCGCGTCCTGTCATCGATGGCGCCGCTGCTGGCGATTGTCGTGGTGGTCGCGGTGCTCAACCTATTTACCGACCAGAGCGGGCTGATCCTGTGGCAGCTCGGCTTTCTGCAGATAAGCGAGGGCTCGCTGCATTCCGCCGGGTTTATGGCGTGCCGCCTGACCCTGATGATGGCCGGCATGAGCGCCATTACACTCACCACGCCCACGCTCGATCTCACTGCAGGCTTTGAGCGTTTGCTCGCGCCACTTGCGCGCGTGGGGCTCCCGGCACACGAGCTCGGCATGATCATGGGCATCGCGCTGCGCTTTATGCCGCAGTTTGCCACCGAGATGAAGCAGACTGCGGACGCGCAGGCAAGTCGCGGCGCGCGCGTGACGGGCGGTCCGCTCGGCGGCGTACGCATGCTCGCCAGCGTGGCAATTCCGCTGTTCACGGGTGTGTTTCGTCATGCCGAGACACTCTCTGCCGCTATGGATGCACGTTGCTACCATGGCGAGCAGGGGCGTACGCGACTGCATGCGCTTGCATTTTGCCGCGGCGATGCGTTGGCGGCGGTGGTGACGGCGTTGCTGCTCATCTGCGTCATCGTCATCAATCTTCAACTTGTTTAGGCGCGATTCGAGCGCAAGAAAGGGATTCCTATGACCGATATCGACCGCACGGCCCAACTCGAGCGCGCCTGCACATACCTCAGGCGCATCCCCGCGTGGTTTCTGGCTACGACTGATGCGAACGATGGGCATCAGCCGCGCGTAAGGCCGTTTTCGTTTGCCATGGTCGATAACGGCAAGCTGTGGTTTTGCACGTCGCGCGACAAGGACGTGTGGGCAGAGCTCGGCGCGAACCCCAAGTTTGAGCTTTCGGGCTGGAAACCGGGGGAGTGCTGGATCGTATTGACCGGCGAGGCTGCGCTCGAGGACGATGCGGTAGTGAGCGACCGCGTTCGCGAAGCTGGCTTTAAGCACATGGTGGGCATTGGCGAGAATCACGAGAGCGCCAACGACGGTCGCCTTGCGTTTTTCTCGGTTCGCAATATCGTCGCCCGCTTCTGCGATATCGACGGCAGCGAAGAGCGTCTGGAGCTCTAGCGCGTCTCAAATTAACTACCCGTTCCAAATTGGCTAGTGACAGGAGGAAACGTGGACGGATTGAATACGGTGTTGGAGTATCTGACGTCGGTGCCGGCGTGGTATCTGGCGACGAGCGTGGATGGGCAGCCGCATGTGCGTCCGTTTTCGTTTGCACAGATTCAGGACGGCAAGCTGTGGTTTGTGACGGCACGCACCAAAGATGTGTGGCAGGAGCTGCTGCAAAACCAGCGCTTTGAGGCCACGAGCTGGTGGCCGGGCCATGGCTGGCTCATTTTGCGCGGACGCGCGGGCTTGGATGATCAGGCTGCTCCCGATATGCGCGAGGCCGGCTGGAAGCATCTGGAGCGTTTGGGCGAGCATTATGAGGGCGCAGGCGACCCCACGCTCGTCTTCTTTAGCGTCGAGGAGCCGGAGGCCTTCATCTGCAACCACGACGAATGGGTGCCGGTCGAGCTCTAAAAGAGTTCTCCCGCCGGCCCCAACAATTTAAATACCCGTCTGTGTCGGGCTCCACATCGCAACGGCACCGCAAGGTGCACCGGGCGATGTGGAGCCCATTGTTATTTGTCAATTCCTTCGCGTGAATGTGTCTGGTTTGTTTCAATGCATGAATATGCAAAAGATTTGCGTATATATGCATCTTCTGGTGCTAAAGTTTCAACCCACCTCATAACGACGGGTGCGGGATGCGCATTGGTGCATAAACTGCAGACAAGGAGTCCGATATGTCTTTAAAGGTTGGAATCGTCGGTGCGGCAGGATATGCCGGTGCCGAGCTCATTCGCCTCGTACTCGGCCATCCCGAGTTTGAACTTGTTGCCATCACGTCCAACGCCGATGCCGGCCAGCCGCTGTCTGCGGTGTATCCGAGTTTCGCCGGCGTGAGCGATCTTGTCTTCACGACGCACGATGCTCCCGAGCTTACATCCTGCGACGCTGTCTTTTTGGCCGTGCCGCACACCGCCGCCATGGCGCAGGTGCCCGCCCTGCTTGCCGCAGGCGTTTCCTGCTTCGACCTGTCTGCCGACTACCGCCTGAGCGATCCGTCCGTGTTCGAGGCGTGGTATGCCGCCGAGCACACGAGCCCCGAGCTGCTCAAGACGCGTGCTTTTGGTCTGCCCGAGCTGTTCTGTCGGGACCTGGAGACCGCCGCATCCGACTATGCTGATGGCAAGTCCGTGCTGGTCGCCTGCGCCGGCTGCTATCCCACCGCAACGAGTCTTGCTGCCGCGCCCGCCGTGCGTGCCGGCTGGGTTGCCCAGAGCGGCCCCGTGATCGTCGACGCTATCAGCGGCGTGACGGGTGCCGGTAAGTCCTGCAACGCCCGTACGCATTTTTGCAGCGCGGATGAGAATCTGGAGGCCTATGGCGTGGGCAAGCATCGTCACACGCCCGAGATCGAGCAGATACTTGGCCTGGCCGACCGCATCGTCTTCACCCCGCATCTGGCACCGCTCAAGCGCGGTCTGCTCTCCACGGTGACGCTGCCGCTCGCGCCGCAGGCTCTCGACACGCTGGCCCTTGAGGACGTCGTCGACCATTACAAGCAGTTCTACGCCGGTCGCACCTTTGTGCGCGTGCTCGATGCCGGCCAGCAGCCCAAGACGGCCTCGGTCGTCGGCACCAATGCCGCCCAGATTGGCCTTGCGCTCAACAAGCGCGCGGGCGTGCTGGTGGCGACAGGTGCCATCGACAATCTGTGCAAGGGTGCTGCGGGTCAGGCGGTCCAGTGCGCCAACATCGTCTTTGGTTTTGACGAGCGACGAGGTTTGCCCACAGTGGCGTGCCCGGTGTAGCACATTCGATTGTTGACGATTTGGTAGTCGGGTATCGAGTGGGGCGCCACTTTTAAGCTGGTCTAGTAATTGCGACCGGTATGGCGTGCCAGCCGATGCCCGTTTTTTGTTTGATATAAGGAGTCGTAAGGACGATGAATACAGAGCAGTTCGATATCAAGATTCGCGCCGTCGAGGGTGGCGTTACGGCAGCGGCCGGCTTTAAGGCCGCGGGTATTCATGCGGGATTCCGGAAGAATCCCGAGCGCTTGGACTATGCGCTCGTCGTGCCCGATAAGCCCTGTCCCGGCGCCGGCGTGTTTACGACCAACCGCTTTTGCGCAGCGCCTGTGCAGGTGAGCCGCGCCAATCTGGGCGGTGCCGATAAGGGCTATGGCACCATCGCCGGTGTCTCGGTCAACTCCGGCAACGCGAACGCTGCCACGGGCGAGACGGGCCTTGCCTGCGCGCGCGAGACGTGCAGCATCGCCTCGCAGGTCATCGGCTGCGAGCCTCAGCAAATCCTGGTCGCCTCCACGGGCGTGATTGGTCAGATTCTGCCGATCGGCACGTTCGAGACGGCGATTCCGGCAGCTTATGAGGCACTCTCCGCTCATGGTGGCGCCGATGCCGCCCGCGCCATCATGACCACCGATACCCATTCCAAGGAGTATGCCGTTCGCTACCGCAGCGAGGCCGCGGGCCATGTGGGCAACGCTTATACGGTGGGTGGCATGTGCAAGGGCTCGGGCATGATCATGCCCAACATGGCCACTATGATTTCGGTCATTACCACCGATGCCCCCGTCGAGCCGGTGGCTCTCCACGCTCTGCTGCTCTCGACCGTCAAACAGACCTTCAACAAGGTAACGGTCGACTCCGATACCTCGACCAACGACACCTGCATCATGCTTGCCTCCGGCGCTGCTGCCGCGGATGCCGAGGCCATCGTCGAGGGCACTGATGCCTTTGACGAGTTGGCATTTGCCGTGCACGAGGTGTGCGAGAGCCTGGCGCGCAACATCGCCGCCGACGGCGAGGGTGCGTCCAAGCTCGTGACGGTTAATGTTACCGGCGCCGCTAACGACGAGGAGGCCGATATCGCGGCGCGCGCTGTTGCTAACTCTCCGCTCGTCAAGACCTGTATTGCCGGCCACGATTGCAACTGGGGCCGCGTTGCCATGGCACTCGGTAAGTGCGGTGTGCAGTTTAACCAGGAAGATGTTTCCATCGACATGATGGGCATGCCTGTCTGTCGCGACGGTCTGACTGTTCCCTTTGACGAGGTCGAGGC
>URTD01000125.1 GCA_900550735.1 uncultured Collinsella sp. | reverse complement strand
CGCGGCTGGCCCACTGTGGACATCGAGACCAACCCCTACAAGGGCCAGTTCCCGCTGTTCCAGCAGCACCCCGAGATCGCCTTCCTCGATAGCGCCGCCACCGCGCAGCGCCCTGCCTGTGTGCTCGACACCGAACGCGACTTCTATCAGCGCATGAACGCCAATCCCCTGCGCGGTCTGTACTCGCTGTCCGTCGAGGCCACCGACGCCATCGCGAAAGTCCGCCAACAGATCGCCGACCTCATCGGCGCCGCCCAGGCCAACGAGGTCGTCTTCACCCGCAACACGAGCGAGTCGCTCAACCTGGTCGCCAAGAGCTTTGCACCCACGGTGCTCGAGCCCGGTGACGAGGTCGTCATCACCATCATGGAGCACCACTCCAACCTAATCCCGTGGCAGCAGGTCTGCCGCGAAACCGGCGCCAAGCTCGTCTACCTCTACCCCACTAAGACCGGCCAGCTCACCACCGAGGAGGTTCTTGCCAAGGTTGGTCCCAAGACCAAGATCCTGGCCGTGGGTCAGGTTTCTAACGTGCTGGGCGTCGAGAACCCGGTCAAGAACCTCGGCAAGCTCGTGCACAAGTACGGCGGCTACCTGGTCGTCGACGGTGCGCAGTCGTTGCCGCACATGCCGGTCGATGTGGCCGACCTGGGCGCCGACTTCTTTGCCTTTAGCGCGCACAAGGCCATGGGCCCCATGGGCATCGGCGTGCTGTGGGGCAAAATGGACCTGCTCGACGCCATGCCGCCCATGCTCACCGGCGGCGAGATGATCGACTCTGTTACTGAGCAGGACGCCGTCTGGGCGCCCGTTCCCGAGAAATTCGAGGCCGGCACGCAGGACGCCGCCGGCATCTTCGCCACGGGTGCGGCACTCGACTACCTGGTCAACACGGTGGGTTACGAGAACATCCAGGCCCGCGAGCAGGCACTCGTCCACTACCTGATGGGTGAGCTCATGCAGCTCGACTTTGTCCAGATCATCGGCTCCATCTATTGGGACAACCACCACGGCGTTGTGAGCTTTAACGTCAAGGGCATCCACCCGCACGACGTCGCGAGCATCATGGACATGGACGGCGTCTGCATCCGCGCCGGTCACCACTGCGCGCAGCCGCTGCTTACCTGGCTGGGCGTCGAGAACCTTGCCTGCTGCCGCGCCAGCGTGGCCTTCTACAACGACAAGGCCGACATCGACAAGTTCATCGCCGGCCTGCATCACGTTTGGAGCACGTTCAATGGGTAATCTGTACACCTCCACCACATTTATGGAGCACAACTCGCACCCTGACTATAAGTACGAGATGGATGCTCCCACGCACGAGCACGACGGCATCAACCCCAGCTGCGGTGACGAACTCACCTTGCAGCTGCGCGTCGAGAACGGCGTGATCGAGGAGGCCTCCTTTACCGGTCATGGCTGCGCCATCAGCCAGGCCAGCGCCGACATCATGGCCGACCTCATCACCGGCGAGACGGTCGAGGAGGCGCGCCGCCTGGCGGGGCTCTTCCTCGCCATGATCCGCGGCGAACAGCTCTCCGAGGAAGACCTGGAAGACCTGGACGAGGCTGCCCAGCTCCAGGACATCTCGCACATGCCCGCCCGCGTCAAATGCGCCGAGTTCGCCTGGCGCACCCTCGACGGCATGCTCGAGGGGTAAACTAACCAGTAGCGTATGCCCCGAATCCAAGGTTTTTGATTGCCGAGCCGCCCGATACGGGCGGCTCTGTTTTTCCTAATGAGCGCCGGACGCACGAAGTCCGCGCGTCCGGCGCTCCGTCTGTCATTTACCACACAGCAGACGCGAACACGGGCGTTTTCCACAGCACCAAAGGCCTGCGGCAGGGCCCCGGGCCCGCCAAGCAATGCGCCAAGCCCCGTTCTGCGAAGCTCCGACTCGCTTCGCGCCTGCCGCAGACGGGTCCCATAGGGAGCGGCGTGCATTTTTGCGAGTATTCAGCACGCCAAGCTGTGTGTATACGCATCGAAAGCGTTAATCAACGTCTTTAGGCGCATATATATTGTGTTTTAGAACAAGCATCGCGGTCTGACGGGACGCAGGCACGTGCTTCGGGGGCGCAACGGCGGGAATCAATAGCTTCGGGACCCGTATGTTGCAAGATTGCGGCGGTGCCGACAGCAACACGATGCTGAAAACTCCGTTTTTTGCACGGCGCAGACGGGGGTAGGCACGGGCAAACCCGGACCGAGCCGTTATTTTATGCAAGATGTCGATTGTTTTATGCATATTAAGAAGTGCAGTTACCGTACCAAGCTTTTGAACGCTGGTTGCGGCGTATGGACAACCCCAGCTGCGATGAACAGGCGACCTTACATCACGTTTCCGCCAGCCCGCATCGCCGTTCGCGCGCGGGCGCGCACGATACGAGAGACGGTACTTTTGCCAATCCCGGTATACCGCTCAATCTGGCGCACCGTAAAGCCGGCATTGCTCAATCCAACAATAACGGTATCGCGCTGCGCCGGCGGTGCAGTTTTAACCACATTGAGCGGAACCCCGAGACTCTTCGCCATCTTGTCGGCAAAGGCGTGGCGTTCCCACTCTGTCTCTTTCATATCGCACAGCGCCGGCTCGCTACCGTCCGGCGTCGAAAGCGAATAGGCAATAAAGCCCTCGGCAGAACCAAAAAGTTCAAGCACGCAAGAAGGATCAGAAAATCCCCTCGCGGCATCGGCCGCATCACAGTCGTAAGAGCGCAGATGTTCCGCAAAGCTGCTCCAGGGATAACGCTCGATTAGGCTAACGCCCACCTCCTGCGGATCGGCGTGTACGGAGCGAATAGCCTCCATCACCTGCCAATCGGTATCGAGCGAACGCCGGTCAAAACGGTTCTGGAACAGATGGCCCGTGCGCCCCGTGCGTTTATTGAACCGCCGCGCGTACGTCAAAAGCAGCCGGTGCATCGCCGCGCTCATCGCGTCCTCGTAATCTGCAAGCACCAGACGCACGTGATTGCCCATAAGACACCAGGCGATAACCGTCACGCCCGCCTTGCGGCAGCACTCACGCATCAGCTCCAAAAACTCCCACCGGTCGTCATCGCCCTCAAAGATGAGCCGCTTGCCCGTACCGCGGGCACAGACATGGTAAAAGCCGGTAACCGTTCTCCAAACGCGCTGCATGGCGCTCCCTTCGCCGGGATCTGCTTGCCATCCAATACAGCACGATTGAAGCGTGCCATCAAAACATTCACGCAAAACAATACACTCGCGCGGCCAAAGGCAGCAAACAGGCGGCGAACGGCACCGTTGCAACAGGTCAACCACTGCAACGCTTACAAGAGCGGACCAAAAGCCTGCCCAAGACGGACCCCCTCTACGGAAGTTCACGACCACAGAACATAGAGTTAAACCGTTTCAATTAAAACTTCAGGACTTCTCGCTACGAAAACTGAGCCGTTCGCCGAATATTCCGTGCATTTCGCGGTATTATAGGGGCTGCATGTCATGTCCCTTTCGAAGGGTCGCCCGGCAATCGCCAGCCACGACCCCCAGACGGGACGCCAACACGATAGAGAGGAGAGGCATGCAGTACTCACAGGAAGTGGAGAACATGTGCCCCGTTGCCAAGGGTGCATACCACGGCCCCGCACCCATCCCCGAGGAGGGCAAGTGGGTCCAGGCTAAGGAGATTTCCGACATCTCCGGTCTTACGCACGGTGTGGGTTGGTGCGCACCTCAGCAGGGCGCCTGCAAGCTCACGCTGAACGTCAAGGACGGCATCATCGAGGAGGCCCTCGTTGAGACCATCGGCTGCTCGGGCATGACCCACTCTGCCGCCATGGCTTCCGAGATCCTTCCCGGTAAGACCATCCTCGAGGCCCTCAACACCGACCTCGTCTGCGACGCCATCAACGTTGCTATGCGCGAGATCTTCCTGCAGATCGTTTACGGCCGCAGCCAGACCGCGTTCTCCGAGGGCGGCCTGCCCGTGGGCGCCTCCCTCGACGACCTCGGCAAGGGCCTTCGCTCTCAGGTCGGCACCATGTTCGGCACCAAGGCCAAGGGCGCTCGTTACCTCGAGCTCGCTCAGGGCTACGTCACCCGCATGGCTCTCAACGACAAGAACGAGATCATCGCGTTCGAGTTCCTGAACCTCGGCAAGTTCACCGACGCCGTCAAGGCCGGCAAGACCCCCGAGGAGGCCATCGCTGGCGCTATGGGCCACTATGGTCAGTGGGAGAACGCTGCCAAGTACATCGACCCGCGCACCGACGAGGAGACTCACTCCGTCGCCAGCGTGTTCCCGGTTCACGAGTAGAAAGGGAGGGAAATAACTATGACTGTTACGTTCGAAGGTTACGAGCGCCGCGCTGACAAGATCAACAAGTGCCTCGCCGACAACGGCATCGCCTCCCTCGAGGAAGCTCTGCAGATCTGCACCGACAAGGGCTTCAACCCGCGTGAGATCGTCAACAACACCCAGTCCATCGCCTTCCAGAACGCCGAGTGGGCCTACACCCTCGGTTGCGCTCTCGCTGTCAAGCGTGGCGCCAAGTCTGCTTCTGAGGCTGCCGCCATCATCGGCGAGGGCATCCAGGCCTTCACCGTTCCCGGCTCCGTCGCCGAGGACCGCAAGGTCGGTCTGGGCCACGGCAACCTGGGCGCTATGCTGCTCTCCGACGACACCGAGTGCTTCGCCTTCCTGGCCGGTCACGAGTCCTTCGCTGCCGCTGAGGGTGCTATCGGCCTGGCTCTGAACGCCAACAAGGCTCGCAAGAAGCCGCTGCGCGTTATTCTCAACGGTCTGGGCAAGGACGCCGCTCAGATCATCGCCCGCATCAACGGCTTCACCTACGTGAAGACCCAGTTCGACTACTTCACGGGCGAGCTCAAGGTCGTCGAGACCATCCCCTACTCCGATGGTCCCCGTGCCGCCGTCAACTGCTACGGCGCCGACGACGTCCGTGAGGGCGTTGCCATCATGTGGCACGAGAACGTCGACATCTCGATTACCGGTAACTCCACCAACCCCACGCGCTTCCAGCACCCCGTCGCTGGCACCTACAAGAAGGAGCGCCTCGAGGCTGGCAAGAAGTACTTCTCCGTCGCTTCTGGTGGCGGCACTGGCCGTACCCTGCACCCGGACAACATGGGCGCCGGCCCTGCCTCTTACGGCATGACCGACACCATGGGCCGTATGCACTCCGACGCCCAGTTCGCCGGCTCCTCCTCTGTGCCTGCCCACGTGGAGATGATGGGCTTCCTGGGCATGGGCAACAACCCCATGGTCGGTGCTTCCGTTGCCGTTGCCGTTGCTGTTGAAGGCGCTGCAAAAGCCGGAAAATTCTAATTCACCCCTATTGTCAAAAAGACTTCACGACTCCGTTGTGAAGTCTTTTTTTCGTATTCACGATAAAGATTAACCTGAAATCTACTAAAAAAGAGAAAAAACTGGTATAATAAACGTATATTTTACAAAGCGGAGAAAGGGGTATTCGATGAATACGACAAAGAAAATAGCAGCCGCACTGGGATTCTGCGTCCTGACTTCCGTATCGGTCGTCGGCGCCACCTTCCATCCCGGTGACCGAGGCGACCAGATCGTCACCATCCAGCAGGCACTGTCCAGTAGAGGCTATGCCGTCGCTGCTGACGGTGATTACGGGGTCTCGACGCAGGCTGCTGTCCGGAAGTTCCAGGAGGACCAGGGCCTGGATTCCGATGGAATCGTCGGAGCTGCGACGTATGCAGCGCTCACCGGTTCATCTATGCCGGAAAATGATGCTGTCGCTTCAGCCTTTGTTACCAAGGCGACGGCAGACAATGAAATCCTCCTTATTCAACAGGCTCTGGTAAATGCCGGATACAATGTCGATGTAGACGGTATTTTTGGCGCCGGCACAGAACG
>URTD01000124.1 GCA_900550735.1 uncultured Collinsella sp. | reverse complement strand
GGCGCACATCGACTTTAGCGACTACGCGCTCACCGAAACCGTCTGCAGCACGGCGCTGCTGTTCATCATGTTCTACGGCGGCTTTAACACCAACATCGACCGCGCCAAGCCCGTCGCCGTGCCCGCGGTGTTGCTGAGCACGCTCGGCGTCGTCATCACCGCAGGCATCACCGGCGTGTTCGCCCACTTTGTGCTGGGCTTCGACTGGATCGGCGGCCTGCTGCTGGGATCAGTCGTGGCATCCACCGACGCGGCCAGCGTCTTTAGCGTTCTGCGCGAGCACAGCCTGTCGCTGAGGGGCGGCACCGACTCGCTGCTCGAGGTCGAATCGGGCTCCAACGACCCCGTCGCCTACATGCTCACCGCCGTGCTCGCCACACTCGCGGCCGGCGGCGACATCAACATTCCCGCACTGCTGACCAAGCAGATTATCCTGGGCGTGGGCCTGGGCCTCGTCATCGGCTGGGCGGCGGGCCGTCTGATTGAGCGCGCGCATGCAACAGCCGAGGGAGCGCAGACCATCTTCTTGTTCGCCGTGGCCATCGTCGCCTACGCGCTGCCGAGTTACCTGGGCGGCAACGGCTTTTTAGCCGTGTACCTGGCAGGCATTGTGCTGGGTGCGAGCGACATCACCGGCAAGGTCGAGATGGCGCACTTCTTTGACACCCTCACCGAGATGGCAGAGATGACCATCTTCTTCTTGCTCGGCCTGCTCGTAACGCCCGCGCGCCTGCCGCAGATGCTGCTGCCGGGCCTGGCGCTCATGGCGTTTATGCTCTTTGCGAGCCGCCCCATCGCTGTCGGTCTGCTGTTGGCGCCCTTTAAGACAAACCCCCGCCAGGTCGCGCTCGTAACCTGGGCGGGCCTGCGCGGAGCAGCTTCGGTCGTCTTTAGTCTCTTTGCCGTGGTGGCCGGCGTTCCCGGCGGACACGACCTATTTGACCTGGTGTTTGTGATTGCCGTGTCGAGCATTGTGGTGCAGGGCTCGCTGCTGCCGGCGGTGGCGAAGAAGCTCGATATGATCGATGCGACCGGCGACGTGCGCCGCACCTTTAACGACTACCGCGACGAGGACGGCATGTCGTTTGTAAAGCTCAAGGTGTGCGCTGGACATCCGTTTGCCGGACGCTCGCTCGCGGACATTGGCAGCGCCACAAATATGCTCGTGGTCCTGGTGCTGCGCGACGGGGCGCACCCGGTACTGCCCAATGGCGACACCGTGATCCAGGAAGGCGATCTGCTGGTGATGGCCGCGCCGACGTTTGAAGAGCGTACCGAAGTTACGCTGCGCGAGGTCACCGTGACTCCCCACGGTCGCCTGGCCGGCCAGCGCCTGTGCGATGTGCCGCAAGGCAAACATCCGTTTATTGTGGTGATGCTCAAGCGCGAAGGCCAAACGATCATCCCCGACGGCAACACCCTAATATACGCCGGCGACGAAGCCGTCATCGCCACGCTAGCATCGTAGTGACTAGGAGGTAGCTACTTTAGGACGAAGAGATCAAGCGCCTAGGAACCTCATGTCTTCGCTCGCAGATTTGGATTTGCCTGAGGAGTAAAGCACCCCTCCCCCATGTAACCATCCTGTAAATCATAGCGGCGTAGTCGAGTTTTACCGTGATGCGGTCGCGCCTACCGCTCCACTGTGCTAAAGTATCCCGAACGTTCAAACGACTACGAGGGAGACTAGAAGATGGCACGTGTGCACAACTTCTCAGCTGGCCCGGCCGCGCTGCCTACAAGCGTGCTCGCCGAGATCGCCGACGAGATGATGGACTACCGCGGTTGCGGCATGTCCGTGCTCGAAATGAGCCATCGATCTAGCATGTACCAGCAGATCATCGACAACGCCGAGGCAACCCTGCGTCGCCTGCTGAGCATCCCCGACAACTACCGCGTCCTGTTTTTGCAGGGCGGCGCCACACTGCAGTTTGCGGGCATCCCCATGAACCTCATGCGCCGCGGCCGCGCCGGCTACGTCGTGACCGGCAACTTTGCTAACAAGGCATACAAGGAGGCCGCCAAGTACGGCGAGGCCGTACTGCTCGCGAGCTCCGAGGACACCAATTTCGACCGCATACCCACCATGGCCGACATCAACGCGCGCATTGCCGCCGAGGCCGCAGGCGACGGGCTCGACTACGTCTACATCTGCCAGAACAACACCATCTTTGGCACCATGTACCACGAGCTGCCCAACTGCGGCGACGTACCGCTGGTCGCCGATGTCTCGAGCTGCTTTTTGTCGCAGCCGCTCGACGTTGAGCGCTACGGGCTCATCTACGCCGGCGCTCAAAAAAACGCCGGCGCCGCGGGCGTGACCGTGGCCATCGTGCGCGACGACCTCATCGCAGATGGCCCCGCCTTTGCGCAGACGCCGCAGTACCTGGACCTTAAGACCCAGGCCGCCAAGGGTTCCATGCTCAACACGCCCAACACCTTTGGCATCTACGTGTGCGGCAAGGTGTTCCGTTGGGTTGAGCAGACCGGCGGACTTGCCGCCATGGCCGAGCGCAACTGGGCCAAGGCCAACCTGCTCTACGACCTGCTCGAGCACAGCGTGCTGTTCCATGGCACCACACAGGCCG
The DNA here is from genome assembly GCA_900550735.1 of uncultured Collinsella sp. Lineage (GTDB taxonomy): Bacteria > Actinomycetota > Coriobacteriia > Coriobacteriales > Coriobacteriaceae > Collinsella. Next base: position 3,303 of record URTD01000124.1, on the reverse strand, counting down.
ACAGCCGCTCCATCGCCAACGTCACCTTCCGCACCGGCGACGCCGAACTCGACGCGGCCTTTGTCGCAGGCGCGGCAGAGCACCAGATTCAAAACGTCAAGGGCCATCGCCTGGTGGGCGGCATGCGCGCTAGCGTCTACAACGCCGTAACCATGGAAGATGTGCAGGCACTGGCCTCGTACATGAAGGACTTCGAAGCGCAGCTTAGTTTGAGCCCGCGATCTAACTAGCCCGCAACGCGCGGGCCGATCAGCCATCTCAGACCACCCTGTATAGATCAAAACCTGCTAAGGAGTTTTCCATGCGCAAGATTAAAACCATCGATGACATTACCAAGGACGGCAAGGTCGAGTTTGGTGAGGGCTACGAGTTTGTGAGCACCGCCGAAGAGGCCGACGCCATTCTGATGCGCTCGACCGACCTGCACGGCTACGAGCTGCCCGAGGGCATCCGCGCCATCGCCCGCTGCGGCGCCGGCGTCAACAACATCCCCGTCGAGGAGTACGCCAAGAAGGGCGTCGTCGTCTTTAACTCCCCCGGCGCCAACAGCAACGCCGTTAAGGAGCTCGTCCTAGGCATGCTGGTGCTCTCGAGCCGCGGCGTGGTGCAATCAATGAACTGGGTGCGTGACAACGCCGACGACCCCGAGATTCAGGTCGATGCCGAAAAGGCCAAGAAGGCCTTTGTGGGCCGCGAGCTCAAGGGCAAGCGCATCGGTGTCATCGGCCTGGGCAACGTGGGCTCCAAGGTTGCCAACGCCTGCGTCGATCTGGGCATGGACGTTTACGGCTACGACCCGTTCATTTCCGTCGAGCACGCGTGGGTGCTGAGCCGCGAGGTGCAGCGCGTGGGCACGCTCGAGGATCTCTGCCGCGGCTGCGACTACCTCACCGTGCACGTGCCCAGCAAGGCCGACACCATCGGCATGATCAGCACCGAACAGATTAACCTGCTGGCACCGGACGCCGTGCTCATCAACTACGCGCGCGAAACCATCATTGACGAGGACGCCGTCGACGCCGCCCTGCGCGAGGGCAAGCTCAGCTGGTTTAGCTGCGACTTCGCCACGCCCAAGACGGTCAAGATGCCCAATACGTTTATCACCACGCACTCGGGCGCCGGCACCGGCGAGGCCGAGGCCAACTGCGCCGACATGGCCATCAGCGAGCTCAAGGATTACCTGGAGAACGGCAACATCGCACACAGCGTCAACTACCCCGCCTGCAGCATGGGCAAGGCGCGCGCTGCAAGCCGCATTGCCTGCCTGCATGCCAACGTGCCCAACATGATCGGCCAGATCACGGCAATCCTTGCCAAGGACAACGCCAACGTGCAGCGCATGACCAACGAGTCCGCCGGCGAGAACGCCTACACCATGTTCGACACCGACGAGCACCTGGACAGCAGCACCATCGAAGCACTCAAGCAGATTCCCTCGATGTATCGCGTGCGCGTGATCAAATAGTGCCGGCTGATCTGACGGGCAGTTCCCCATGTGGTCTGCCCGTCACTGACATTGAATGCCCGCAGGGGCGCCTTTCGCACGAGAGGCGCCCCTGTTTTTGTGAGCGCTCCATTAAATGCACCGAGCCGCTTCTTGGCATACAATCTGTATGTTGACCTAACTATCTGTGAGGTGCCTATGGTTGATACAGATTTTGCTTGGCGGCTTACGCAAGGGCTCGTGCGGATCGACAGCTCCGACCCAGGTGCGTATGAGGGCGAGATTGAACGCTATATCAAAGCGTTGGTTGAGGAACGGTTGGCGCAGCTGAGCCATCCGGTACTCGATGCCGTGCAGATTGCAGAGCACGAGGTACTCCCCGGACGCCGCAATCTAATGGTCACCGTGCCGGGCCAAAGCGACGAGGCGCGACTCGTCTACATCTGCCACATGGATACCGTTACGCTGGGCGATGGCTGGGACGCGGACATTCCGCCGCTCGGAGCGATCGTGCGCGACGGCAAGCTCTACGGCCGCGGTGCCTGCGACATGAAGGGCGGTCTGGCCTGTGCCATTGCCGCACTGGTCCATACGCTCGAGCGCGTGGCGGCGGATGGCGCGCTGCCCCGCCGCGGCTTTTCGCTCATCTGCTCGGTCGACGAGGAAGACTTTATGCGAGGCTCCGAGGCAGCCATCGATGCCGGCTGGGTCGGTTCGCGCGAATGGGTGCTGAACACCGAGCCCACCGACGGACAGATCCAGGTGGCGCACAAGGGGCGTACGTGGTTCGAGATTGAAATGGCTGGCGTGACGGCGCATGCGAGCCAGCCGTGGAAGGGCGCGGATGCCGTCGCCGCCATGGCCGAGGTCGTGTGTTCGCTCCGTCGCGCGTTTGTGGCGCTGCCCGCGCACGATGAGCTGGGGTCTTCGACCATCACGTTTGGCCAAATCGAGGGCGGATATCGCCCCTATGTCGTGCCCGACCGCGCCAAGGTCTGGGTCGATATGCGCCTGACCCCGCCGACCGATACGGCCGCCGCGACGCGCATGGTAGAGCAGGCCATCGCCGTCGCCGAAGCCGCCGTTCCCGGCTGCCATGGCAGCTACACCGTGACGGGCGACCGCCCCGCCATCGAGCGCGACCCGAACTCTCCCCTTCTAGCAGCGCTCAAGCGTGCCGCCGATGACGTGACGGACGCGGACACGACCGTCGGCTTCTTTACCGGCTACACCGACACTGCCGTCATTGCCGGCAAGACGGGTAACCGTAGCTGCATGAGCTATGGCCCAGGCTCGCTCGCACTCGCCCACAAGCCCAACGAATATGTGCCCCACGCCGATATCGTTCGTTGTCAGCAGGTGCTAATCGCGCTCGCCGATAACGTGCTCTGGGACGCGAGCGGCCAAGTTGGGGCATAATAAGCCGCGAACAAACCGACTCGTGCGTTAGGACCGCCCATGAAAGCACTTCCGTTTCCCTGCATCCGCCCGGCTCAGGACCGCGTGCTCGAGGCGTTGCCCGCAATGGGCAGCATCCTGAGCGGCAACGATGCTCTGCGCGGAGCCATTGCCGATGGCCTGATGCTCAAGGACCCGGGTGCGGCGTATTACGTGTACGAATGCTCGGGCGAGCCGGGACGTGTGACGGGTGTCGTGGCGATCTGCCCGACGAGTGTACTTGCGGGTGGCAAGGGCGATGCCAGCGCTGACGTGGCCGCCGCCGCGCGCGCGATCGCCGAGCTCAAGGTGCAGCCGTGCCCCGTGTCGCTCGCCTACGAGGCCTCGCCCGTCATGGATATCATCCTGGGCGCCGCCAAAGAGGGCGCGTCGCTCTACGCCGTTACCGACACCGCGGGCAT
>URTD01000123.1 GCA_900550735.1 uncultured Collinsella sp. | reverse complement strand
CCCGAGCGGCTGCAGCTGCGGCTGCGGCCTTCTCTGCCTCGACGAAGGCCTTGGGCTTGCGACCGCGACGGTGCGGGCGCAAAGCCGGATCGACAACGGGAACTTCGCTGGCCTCGACAGGCGCAGCGGGCTCAGCAGGCGATGCGCCCTCCCCTGCCGCGGAACGAACCGAAGCCTCGGTGAGCTCGGGGGGTACCTGTTCAGCTACCTGCTCGGCCTTAGCAGCCGTGCGACGGCGTGTGCGCGGCGCCGGCTTCTCGGTCGGCAGGTCGGCGGCAGGCGTCTCGGTGGCGGCAGGCGTCTCGGGCACAGACGGAGCTGCAAGCTCGGTCAGAGCCGCGGCCTCTCGCTCGGCAGCACGACGGCGGGCGCGCACCACCTGAGCCTCGCTAATCTGCGCCAACGCACGCGCCTGCGCGACCTCATCGGAAATCGGCGCCGAGGAGTCAGCCGCAACGGTGCGCTTGGCGCGAGTCGTGCGCGTGGTGCGGCGCTTGGGCTTGGCGACCTCCTCGCCGTCAGCGGCAGACTTGGCCGTGCGGCGCGTGCGCTTGGGCTTTGCCGGAGCAGCCTCCTCACCAGTTGCAGGCACGGCCTTCTCAGCCGTTGCAGGCATAGGCGTCGAAGCAGCCTTAGGCGTCTCAGGAGCCGAGTCTTGCGCGGGCACCGCGACCTGGTCCGACGCAACCGGTGCAGCGGGAGCGGCCTGCGTCGTAGTTATTTCGTTTTCTTGCTGTTGATCAGACACAGTGTTTGCTCAACTTTCTTTTCAAGCCCTGTGATCACATGCTCCCTGCATAAACCTTCAGGGCGGCTAAACAGTCTAGTTCCGTTCAAGACGACGGACATCATTGATCTGTATCGAGATGATTGCGTCAATTACGCAGCGTTAGTGTAACACAACCGCCGCCACCTGCAACTTAGTCATTGGGGACGTTCTTAAACGCCCAGTCATCAGGGACACTCCTCCTCAAAAGCGCCTTGAAATGTCGCGCCAGAGGAGTGAAGCCGTGGCACCTGGAATAGCCGCGCCACGAATCGCGCCCATCTGCTACGTTTGCCCCGAGCCCCTGACCATACCCTTGTTTTTTCAAAAACAACGAGTCTGCTACCTGCGGTTTTAATATCGTACTTTTCGGCATGGTTCGGGATATGCGTCCAAACGTAGGAGATGAGCCCAATTCGTGACGGACGGTATCCCGCCACCCCTCTTCGAGACAAAAATGATCCGTTTTCCTCCGTCCCCAAGGGACAATTTTCAAAACTACGCCGGATTACGGGGCCAGGATGCTGCAAGCCAACCATACCCTGCATTATCAAGAAACAATAAGCCATCTACCTGCGGGTTTAATTTCACTATTGGCACCATGGTCGCCAGTTGGCGATTCAGCCCCGTAAACCGGTATAGTTGCGATTTGGTAGCATTTCCCAGCAAACCAAATAGTCTCACCAAACGCAAAAAGCCCGACCTCCGCATGGAGATCGGGCTTATAGGGCTCAGCAAAGCCGAACCTACACGGTCAAATGATCCGTAGCTTACATCTGCTCGGGAGCGGAAACGCCAACGAGGGTGAGCACCAGGGCGAGCGTCACGCGGACGGCATCGCAAGCGGCCAGACGGGCGCGCGAAAGCTCGGGGTCGACGGGACGGCCCTCGCTCGGCAGCACCTGACAGGCAGCGTAGAAGCTGTGGAAGTCGCCGGCGAGTTCCTCGGCAAAGTGCGTCAGACGGAACGGGGCGCGGTCGCGAGCGCAGCTGGCGATGAGGTCGGTGAGCTCGTTGAGCTTACGCGAAAGGGCGAGCTCGGTCGGGTCGGTCAGCAGCGAGTAATCGACGTTCTCACCGATGGCCTTGGCGGCAACGGCCTTCATGCCCATCTCGTCAGCCTGCTCGGGCGTAACGTCAGCGGCACGGCGCAGGATGGAGCATACGCGGGCGTGAGCATACTGCACGTAATAGACCGGGTTGGAGTTGTCGCGCTTCTTAACGGCCTCAATATCGAAGTCGACCATCTGGTTGGAGCTCTTGGAGATGAGCGTGTAGCGAGCGGCATCGGAGCCGACCTCGTCGACGAGCTCCTGAAGGGTCACCATGGTGCCCTTACGCTTGGACATACGGACGGGCTTGCCGTTGCGCAGCAGGTTGACGAGCTGGCCCAGCAGAACCTCAAACTTGCCGGGGTAACCCAGAGCGTCGCAGACGCAGCGGACGCGCTCGATGTAGCCGTGGTGGTCGGCGCCCCAGATGTCGATGACGTGGTCGACGCGCTGGAACTTATCCCAGTGATAGGCAACGTCGGAGGCGAAGTAGGTGTACTCGCCGTCGGACTTGATCAGGACGCGGTCCTTGTCATCGCCCAGGTCGGTGGAGCGGAACCACAGGGCGCCGTCCTTGGTATAGAGGTAGCCCATCTTGTCGAGCTTCTCAAAAGCGCGGTCGACGGCAGAGGTGCCGGCGGTCTCGCCCTCGGTGTCCTTCACGTACAGCGAACGCTCGGAGTACCAACGATCGAAGTCGCAGTTGACGGCATGGCAGAGGTCGCGCATGTTGTCGACCATCTTCACGTAGCCGCGCTCACGGAAGCTCTCCATGCGCTCCTGCGGATCGGCCTCGACCCACTTGTCGCCGTCGGTGCGCCAGAACTCGGCGGCCTCATCGATGATGTAGTCGCCGCCGTAGGAGTCCTTGCCCAGGGTCTCAGCAAAGTTGTCCTGGTACGGATGGGTCTCGGGATGCTCGTCGTTCTCATCGGCAACGAAGGCGTCGCGGTCAGCGATCAGCAGCTTGTGAGCCTCGTCGATATCCACGCCCTGCTTGGCGATGATGTCGGCAAGCTGCATATAGCGCGTGCTGATGGAGTTGCCGAAGGTGTTCATCTGAGAGCCGTGGTCATTGATGTAGAACTCACGCTGGATGTCGTAACCGGCGTGATCCATAACGCGGCAGAGGGAGTCACCCAGAGCGGCCCAGCGGCCATGGCCGATGTGCATGGGGCCGACGGGGTTGGCGGAGACGAACTCGACCTGGGTCTTCAAGCCGCCACCGACGTTGGACTTAGCGAAGTCCATGCCCTTCTCGCGGGCCTCGCCAAAGATGGCATTCTTGACAGCGACGGAAAGGTAGAAGTTGATGAAGCCAGGGCCGGCGATCTCGACCTTCTCGATCGCGGGGTCCTCGGGCATATGGGCAACGACGGCCTCGGCGATCTTGCGCGGGGCACAGTGAGCCAGCTTGGCGGACTTCAGGGCCATGGTGGAGGTCCACTCGCCATGAGAAGTGTCAGCCGGTCGCTCGATGGCGCAATCGTCAAGTTCAAATGCGGAAAGGTCGCCGGCCTCCTGGGCCGCAGCAAGCGCAGCGCGTACCAGCTCTTCAATCTTCTCGGGCATAGGTCCTCCTTGTGTTAAAGCCCCCGAGCTCTTGGTCACTCGTAGGGCAAAAGCCAGAGTTTGTAGCACTCTATCACAAGCGGTAGCTACTGTCGCAGGGTAAAGCTAATAGATATTGCATATGCACAAAATTGACTACAGCTTGTATGGAGTCACTCAAAGATGCCAGTCTGCCTGCAAATTATGCACGCGTTGAAAATGAATAAAGGTGTGAATGAGCTGCGTCTTTTATCGAATACTCTTACCTATCGGAGTTGTGTGCTTTTCCTGCATAAAGTGATGGTTTGCGCACGTCAGCGTGGTATTCTAGACATACGTAAATTCGTATAAGTTGGAGGTAGCATGTTCTCAATCGGTCAACACGTCATTCATCCGGGCCAGGGAGTCTGCACCGTCGTCGGTTTTAGGGACGATACGCCGCAGCCCATGCTGCTGCTCGAGACCAAGCAGGGACATGCGCAGACGATCCTCATGTACCCCGTGGCGCAGGCCGACCGTTTGCACGCCGCCATCTCGCAGCAAGATGCCGAGCACCTGCTGAGCCACTATGACGAGCTGGAGTGCGACACCTTTACCGAGCGCAACAGCTCGCTTGAGGAGACGCACTTTAAGCAGCAGCTCAAGCTGGGCGCGCCCGAGACGGTCCGCGTGGCAAAGACCATGATGTACCGCATTCGCCAGGCCGAGGAAGCTGATAAAAAGCCCAGCTCCTACTACATGCGCGTACTCAAGGAAGCCAAGCGCCGCTCCATCGAGGAGTTCGCTGTGGCCTTGGGCGTCACCGAGGAGGCCGCCGAAGCCCGCCTAGCCCAAGCCGCCCTCAACTAACCCAACCGCGCCAAAACCACCACAAAGGGGACAGGCACCTTTGTGGTGGTTTTCTTGTTCTAGTAGTATTCATTCTTATCGATACCCACGAGCACAAGGAGTCTCCTATGGCAGAGCCGCTTACCGCCGGAATCACCCGCGACCGCGCGTTCGAACTGCTCAACGAGCACAACAAGGACCCGTTCCATATCACCCATGGCGAGACGGTCGAGGGCACTATGCGCTACTTTGCGCGCGAGTTCGACCCCGAGAACGAGGAGTTTTGGGGCATCGTCGGTCTGCTGCACGACCTGGATTGGGAGGAGCATGAGGACGACCCCATGAACCACACCATCTATGCTGCCGAGATTCTTAAGGGCGAAGGTGCGTCTCCAGAGCTCATTCGCGCCATCCAGACGCACACGTCCGACTTCAACACCTCGCTGCCCAAGCCCGAGCTGCAGATGGAAAAGATCCTGTTTGCCTGCGATGAGCTCACCGGCCTGATCGGCGCTGCAGTCATCATGCGCCCGAGCAAGAGCGTTATGGACTTTACGACCAAGTCGCTCAAGAAGAAGTTCAAGGACAAGCGCTTTGCCGCCGGCTGCTCGCGCGACGTGATTTCGCAGGGCGCCGAGATGTTGGGCTGGGAGCTCCCCGAGCTCTTTGACCGCACCATCGCGGCCATGCAGTCCTTCGCCCCCGACCGCGATACCTTCCAGGCCTAACCGCCCACGCCACCTTAAACCGCCACAAAGGGGACAGGCACCTTTGTGGCGGTTTTTCTTGCGCGGTCGTTAGGGGCGGACCTGACCGGTGCCTCGGAGCTTGTATTTGTAAGTGGTGAGGGCCTCGGCGGCGAAGGGGCCGCGGGCATGGAGCTTTTGGGTCGAGATACCGATCTCGGCGCCCAGGCCAAACTCGCCGCCGTCGGTGAAACGCGTGCTGGCGTTGGCGTACACGGCCGAGGCATCGACCGCATCCAGGAAGCGCTCGCAAGCATCCGTGTCCTCGGCAACGATGGCCTCGGAGTGCATCGTGCCGTAGCGGTTAATGTGTGCGATGGCCTCGTCCTCGTTTGCCACGACCTTCACGCTCATCTCGAGCGCTAGGTACTCGCGACCCCAGTCCTCCTCAGTCGCGGCGACGTAGTCATCGCCTTCCACAAAGCTGGCGTCGGCGCACGCGGCGCACGTGGCTTCGTCGCCGTGAATGAGCACGCCGTGGTCGTGCAGCACGGCAACGACCGCAGGCAAAAACGCATCAGCCACAGCACGGTCGACCAGCAGCGACTCGGCGGCATTGCACACGCCTACACGCTGGGTCTTGGCATTAACGATAATGTTGAGCGCCTTATCAAAGTCGGCGGATTCATGCACGTAGATGTGGCAGTTGCCCGTGCCCGTCTCGATCACCGGCACAAGCGACTCGCGCACGCAGCGCTGGATCAGGCCTGCACCGCCGCGCGGAATGAGTACGTCGACAACGCCGCGGAGCTTCATGAGCTCGCCAGTGGCCTCGCGGTCGGTGGACTCGATCATCGACACGGCCTCGCGCGGGAAACCCTTGGTCTCGAGCGCATCGGCCAGCAGCTCGGCGATCATGGCACACGAGTGATAAGCCAGCGAGCCGCCGCGCAGAATGCAGGCGTTGCCGGTGCGGATGCAGATGCCCGCGGCGTCGGCCGTCACGTTGGGGCGCGCCTCGTAGACCATAGCGACCAGGCCCAGCGGCACGCTCACACGGGTCAGGTCCACGCCGCTTGCAAGCACGCGG
>URTD01000122.1 GCA_900550735.1 uncultured Collinsella sp. | reverse complement strand
ACGAATTCGATCACGTCGCTGGCGAGGTCGTCGACGGTGGGCACGCGCAGGCGCGTGGCCGGAGCACGCAGGGCACTGCGGCGGGTGATTTCATCAGCAGAAAGACCTCTGCAGGCGCCGCGGTAGATGGGCGTGCCGTCGCTGGCGTGCGGCGCGCTCGCGGCGTGGAGTTCGGCACGCGTGCAAAAACAGGGATAGGTGAGGCCGGCGTCTTGCAGCTGGCGCAGGGCGTCCTCGTACAGATCCAGGCGATCGTGCTGGTAGTAGGGGCCTTCGTCCCACTCGAGCCCCAGCCAGGTCAGATCGTCAATCAGTTGAGCGGCAAGTTCCGGGCGCTTGCAGCGATCGTCCAGGTCCTCGATACGCAACACGATGCTGCCGCCCTGGCTGCGGGCCGAAAGCCATGCGCACAGGCAGCTGAACACGTTGCCCAAGTGCATGCGGCCCGAGGGCGACGGGGCAAAGCGGCCCACGACGGGGGTGGGCACTGCCGTTGCTGGTGCGTCCGCGGCGGGCGTTGCTATGTTGCGTGTTTTGATATCCATGCGGATGAGTATAGCGCGGGGCTTGGCAGGGAAGGCGTTGCCGCGCTCACAAGTTGGCGGCGGTGCGCATTGCGCACGGTGGGTTTGCGGCTCAAGGTCTCGATCGCTGCGTACCGACTTAGCCTCACAAACGACAGAAACCCCGGCAGCTCTTCGCAACTGCCGGGGTTTCCGCGGAAAAGGGGGACATGATCCTCGAGCGAACGGCAAAGGGGCAAACCGTTTTCGCTCAACTACTTTATGCCCCTCGGCTGGCGGCTCAGTCAGCGCATGCCGCGCCCACACAAAGCCGCTACACCTGTGACGGAGCTGTGAAGTGGTATCTATTGCTGGCGCAGGCCATGCCAAGGGTGTCCCTAATGACTGGTCATTTAAGAACGTCCCCAATGACTGGCTGTTGGGGTGCGGGTGTGACTTTCATCCCGTTTGGCGCTCCGGTCGCCTAGATGTTCGTCATGCGTACCCGCAAACGTGGGACAATGGCGCTGTTGGTTTTACAGACAAAGGATGTGCCTATGAACACCCTCGCCGCCAAAGTCAGCCGGCAGCGCCACCTGTTTGCGCGATTCGCTTCCGTCTGCGTGCTCGTCGCGCTTGCGTTGTTGCTGCTGCCTGTCGCCGCGCACGCCGACGGCTACTCCATGACCCAGACCTATATCAGTGCCACGGTCGAGGCCGATGGATCGCTGACCGTTGTCGAGGGACGCCAGTTTGATTTCGACGACGACATCAACGGCGTGTTTTGGGAGATCAATACGGGCTCCAACCAGCAGGGCGGCACGGCGGGCGTCGACGTGCTGAGTGTCGAGGAAGAGGACACCGCGTTTAACAAAGTCGATAGCGCGAACAAGGGCGACTCTGGCGTCTACACGGTCGAGCAGACCGGTGACGGCGTAAGGATTAAGGTGTTCAGCCCTCACGAGAGCGGCGACAGCGCAATCTACTACGTGAGCTACACCATGACCGGTGCGGTTATGAACTGGGCCGATACCGCCGAGCTCTACTGGAAGTTCGTAGGTGACGGCTGGTCTGCGGATTCCGATGACGTCGAGATGGAAGTGTGCTTCGCGAATGCCGCTGCCGGGACGGCGGCCGTCAAGGGCGATAACTTCCGCGCATGGGGCCATGGTCCGCTGACGGGCGACGTGTCGCTCGATGAGGACGAGCCCATGGTCACCTATACCATTCCCTGCGTGCACCAGGGCGAATTCGCCGAGGCACGCATCGCCTTCCCTAGCGACTGGGTGCCGCAGCTTGCCGCTTCGGGCGAAGAGCGCATGTCAACGATCCTGAGCGAAGAGAAGGAATGGGCCGACGAAGCTAACGCCCGCCGCGCTCACGCTCGCATGATTGCCAATGTACTTGCCGTGCTAAGTGTTTTCGCGGCGGTGGCCTTTACCGGCACAATCGTTGTGCTCAAGCTGCGCCGCCGCAAGCCCAAGCCGCTTTTCCAGGACGAGTATTTCCGCGATGTGCCTTCGGCCGACCATCCCGCCGTGCTTTCGGCCCTCATGAGCTGGAACGAGGTGCCCGATCAGGCATATATCGCCACGCTCATGAAGCTCACCGACGACCGTGTGATCAAGCTGGAGCAGGCGACCGTGACCAAGGCCAAGAAGGGTCTGTTGGGGCGTGAAAAAGAAGAGCAGACGTATCGCGTGACGGTGAGTGATGCGGGCTGGAAGTCGGCCAAGGGCATTGACCACATGGTGCTCAAGGTCTTCTTTGCCGGTGCTAAGCCTGACGAGAACGGTGATCGCTCGCGCACGTTCGACGAGCTGCAGCACTACGTCAAGCAGCACGCTACGCCCGTGGGCGACAAGCTCGAGGACTATCAGAACACCGTTAAGGGCAAGCTGGCCGATAGCGAGTACGTTGCCTCGGACGGCATTGTTGCAATGGTGTTTTGCCTGGTTCTTGGTATCCTGATCGCCTTTGTTCCCGTGGGATCCATCTTCTTTACCGATGGCGCACAGGCGAACATTACCGCCGCGGTTATCTCGGTGCCGATTGTGCTGGTGGGTATCGGCGTGGGCCTTACGTTCCGCCGCTTTACGCCGGAGGGCGCCGAGGTGGCGGCTCGCTGCAAGGCGCTCAAGCATTGGCTTGAGGATTTCACGCGCCTAAAGGAAGCCGTTCCGGGCGATCTGGTACTGTGGAATAAACTTCTGGTGATGGGTGCGGCGCTGGGTGTTTCCAAGGAAGTCCTGCGTCAGCTTGCCGAGGCTGTTCCTCCCGAGGTGCGCGAGGCCGACGGTTTCTACGACAATTACCCCTGCTACTGGTGGTACTACCATCATTACGGCAACGAGTCGCCGATGGATTCGTTCGACGGCGTGTATCACGAGAGCATCCGTGAGCTGGCATCGAGCTCCGACAGCTCGAGCGGCGGCGGAGGCGGCGGCTTCTCGGGCGGCGGAGGCGGCGGCGTCGGCGGAGGCGGCGGCGGAACGTTCTAGCGGTCGTAAATTATGGGATGGGCTTTTCTCGACAGCCGTCGGGGGAAGCCCATCCCTTTTTATGCGCTACCTACGAAGACTGTCCCCAACGACTAGTCACTGGGGACGTTCCTAAATGACTAGGTATGGCTGCTGGGCCTAGGCTGTTAGGTCGAGTTCGTAGAGGAAGCTTTCGCGCGGCATGTCGTGACGGCGCTCTTCGCGGTTGGCGCGGTGCGTGGCCGTGCGCTTAAAGCCATGCAGCTCGTAGAACTTCCACGAGCAGTTGGAGTCGGTGTACAGGTGCGCCCTCGTCGCCCCGCGCGAGGATAGGTACGAGACTGCGGCGTCGAGCAACACCGAGCCAACGCCCAGGCCATGGACGTCGCGATCTACGGCAAGCAGCGTGACCTCGTTGTCGTGTGGCAACGGGCTGCTTTCGAGCAGGCGGTTGTTGGTTCGGATGGTTGCGCGCACAAACGAGAGATACTCGGCGCAGGCATCGGGCTCCAGCTCGCGCATTTGCGATAGCAGTGCGCGTTCGGTATCCAGCCAATGTTCCTTAACGGTGGCGCCGGAGCTCTGTCCCGCACGCGCGAGCGCAATGCCGCGCGCCTGACCGTCGATTACGGCAACCTGCGAAAACGTCGAAGACGAAAGGCAATAGCCGAGGTCGCATGCGGCCTCGAGGCGGTTGTACTCATCGTTATCCGAATTGTTATGCCAAAGCTGCTGCAGAATCAACGCGATGGCGTCGAAGTCTTCGGTATCAAACGGTCGGTAAAGAACCCGCGAGACCATAGTGCCTCTTTCTTTTGCGGATGCATATCGAGCACAGTTCTACCACGCCATTGGCATCAAATTATGGTGCCCCTGTGTTCCATGAACTCACCGTGCCCGGTGCTGTGCCCATCCCCTCCGCGTGCAAACTTTTTATGCACATGCGCCCGTTGCGGGGTGCATCGATGCGCTCGATGCGCTACATTGAATCAGTATTTTCATTGCCGCTGCGCGAGCGCTGCAGATCGACGTATCACCGACTCACAGAGCACGGCGGCGTACCAGACAGGAGGACTGCATGGGATCTGATGTGAAGATCGCACGCGCGTTGATCTCGGTTACCGATAAGACGGGCGTCGTCGATTTCGCACGGACGCTGGTTGACGACTTTGGCGTCGAGATCATCTCTACGGGCGGCACGGCTCATGCCATCGAGGACGCGGGCGTTCCCGTAACCCCCATCGAGGAGTTCACGGGCTATCCCGAGATGATGGACGGCCGCGTTAAGACCCTGCATCCCAAGGTTCACGGCGCGCTGCTGGCCCGCCGCGATTCCGAGCAGCACATGCAGGAGGCCGCTCAGCACGGCATTAAGCTGATCGACCTGGTCGTCGTCAACCTGTACGAGTTCGAGAAGACCGTCGCCAACCCCGAGGTCACCTTCGCGGATGCCATCGAGCACATCGACATCGGTGGCCCCTCCATGCTGCGCTCTGCCGCCAAGAACGCCACAAGCGTTACCGTCATTTCCGACCCTGCCGACTATGATGCCGTCCTGGCCGAGATGCACGAGACCGGTGGCTGCACCACGCTTTCCACCCGTCGTCGCCTGCAGGTGAAGGTCTACCAGACCACCGCCGCCTACGACACGGCTATCTCCCGTTGGCTTGCCGCCCAGGCAAGCGACGTGGCGGATACCTCTGCCAAGCTCGAGATCTCGTTGGAGAAGGTCGACGACCTGCGCTATGGCGAGAATCCTCAGCAGAAGGCTACGGTCTACCGCTTTGCCGAGGGCTGCGAGAACACCGCGAGCTCGCAGTTCCCGCTCGTTGGCTCCGAGCAGATCCAGGGCAAGCCGCTCAGCTACAACAACTATCTGGATGCCGATGCCGCTTGGAACCTGGTCCGCGAGTTCGACGAGCCGGCCTGCGTGATCCTCAAGCACCAGAACCCCTGCGGTTCCGCCGTTGCCGAGGACATCACGGCTGCCTACGACCGAGCTTTTGCCTGCGATCCCAAGAGCGCCTTCGGCGGCATCATCGCCTGCAACCGCGAGGTTCCCTTTGATCTGGTTGAGCACTTTGCCGATCAGAACAAGCAGTTCGTCGAGGTCATCATCGCCCCGAGCTACACCGCCGAGGCGCTCGAGCGCATGGCCAAGCGCCCCAACTTGCGCGTGCTGGCCACCGGCGGCGTGGACCACGGCGCCCAGGTGGAGCTGCGCTCCGTCGACGGCGGCATGCTGGTGCAGGAGGTCGACCACGTGACCGAGGATCCCGCGACCTTTACGTTCCCCACCGACCGCAAGCCCACCGACGCCGAGATGGCCGAGCTCGAGTTTGCCTGGAAGGTCTGCAAGGGCGTCAAGTCCAACGCCATCCTGCTCGCGCACGACCAGGCCACGGTCGGCATCGGTATGGGCCAGGTCAACCGCGTGGACTCCTGCCATCTGGCCGTCGATCGCGCCAACACGCTGGCCGACGGCGCCGATCGCGCCACCGGTTCGGTCGCCGCGTCCGACGCGTTCTTCCCCTTCCGCGACAACGTGGACACGCTGTCCGAGTGGGGCGTGACCGCCATCATCCAGCCGGGCGGCTCTATCCGCGACGAGGAATGCATCCAGGCGGCTAACGAGCATGGCATCGCCATGGTCTTCACCGGGCATCGCCACTTCCGCCACTAGGGACAGGGACGAACCTCAACTGTGAAGTTCAGCATCAGAAATCTGCTGGTCGGCCTTGTGCTCATCATCGTGTTGGCGGTGGTGTTCTTGCGGGGCGACCAGCTGGCCGAGCTTGTCGAGACCATGCAGCGCGGTTCGACGATTCCGCTCGTCGCAGCCATTCTCACCCAACTGTGCAAGTACGTCTCGCAGAGCTTTGCGTATTCGTCGTGCTTCCGCGCGGTGGGGGAGCATATGGCCCCGCGCGCCACGCTGCCGCTCGTGTTCGGCACCTTTTTCATGAACACGATTGCGCCATCGCTTAACCTGGCGGGCACCACGCTCGTGGTCGACGACGCGCGTCGCCGCGGAATTTCACCTGGTAAGGCGACGTCGGCGGCGCTGCTCATGCAGATCACGATCG
>URTD01000121.1 GCA_900550735.1 uncultured Collinsella sp. | reverse complement strand
GGCGGCGTCCTAAACCGCTAGACGAACGGGCCACATGACATCTGCACTGCCGTGCTGCGAGGAAATATATTACGGGACAAAAAACGTCAGCGCAAGAAGAAATTCCAAATTGCCGAAAAATTGTCGGCAGGTTATGGAACACGCAGGTAAACTAGGTAGCTAATTCAAGTTGAGATGGACCAAAAGAGCTTCGCGATCGTTGGGAATGTTGTCTTCGATCACGGCGTCGAGGGCGGAGTTGAGAAGCTGCCCCAGTTCCGGCCCGGGCTTGACTCCAGCACGGATCAGGTCGCCGCCGTTGATGGCGAGCATCTTGAGCGTATAGGGCTCCCCCGCCCTCAGCAGCTCGTGCGCCATCGCGCGCATCTCCTCAATCGTCTCAACGTAATAGAAGCACGACGGGGCCTTGCCAAGTGTGTCGGCACGCTTAAGGTCCATGAGCTCGTCAATCAGGCGGGCCGTGTCGACGCCCTCACCCGAAAGCGCGCGCATCATATTGAGCAGACAGGAGCGCTCGGGGCGCAGCGGCTTGTCATGGTATTTGATGAGCAGGCACACGTCGCGCACCAAGTCGTGCGAGAGCGCCAGGCGATCCATAATGACGCGCGCCTTCTTGGCACCGAGCTCGGGATGACCGTAGAAGTGTCCGCTGCCGGCGTGATCGACCGTGAAGCACTCGGGTTTGGACACATCGTGCAAAAACGCCGCCCACATAAGACTCGACGAGGGCGCGACGCCGTCGCACAGCGCCAGCTCCCCTGCCACCGTCAGAACACGAGCGATATGCTCGTAGACGTTAAACGCATGATAGACACTTCGTTGATCAAACCCGCGACCCGCTGCCAACTCGGGCACGGCGGCGCAGATGAGCTCGGGGTAGCGCAGCATGGCATCTCCCCCGTGGCCGGTCGAAAGGATGCCCTCAAGCTCAATGCCCACACGCTCGCGCGCCACGGCATCGAGCAGCGGCGCGCACTCGGCAAGCGCACGCTTGGTCTCGGGCTCAATCATAAAGTCCAGACGGCAGGCAAAGCGCACCGCACGCAGCATGCGCAGGGCGTCCTCGTTAAAGCGACGCCTGGGATCGCCGACAGTGCGAATCAGCTTGCGCTCCAAGTCACCCTGGCCGTCGTAGCGGTCGACAAGCCCGCGCTCGGGATGCCAGGCCATGGCGTTGACGGTAAAGTCGCGGCGCGCCAAATCGTCCTCGAGCGAGGCAGCACGCTCCACACTCTGGGGATGGCGACCATCGGTGTAAAAGCCATCCAGACGGTACGTAGTGACCTCGATACGCTCGCCATCGGAAATAGCCGTGATTCCGCCAAATTTAATACCCGACTCCACAACCGCAATATCAGCGGCCTCGAGCGCCACCTTGGACTCCTGCCACAGGCCGCTACAGCACATATCAACATCGTGGCTGGGGCATCCCATCAGGGCGTCGCGCACCCAACCGCCAACGTACCAAGCCTCAAGACCGGCTGCCTCGAGCGCGCGCAGGACACGGATGGAGGCATCGGACGGTTGCGTACCGTTGAGCGAAACATTGCACATACCTGTGGCCTCCTGAGACTATCAAATTTGCTATCGATTGCGTCTGCAAGAAGTCTAGCAAGAAACAGCCTCCACTGCACACGCAAGTCCGATAAACAAAAACGCATCCGTCCTAGTCTAAGACGGATGCGAAATAATCAAACTATTCAGACAAGGTGCCGGAACTAGCAGACCCGGCGAACCTCGATGTGCTTCTTATATTCGTCCACCTTGGCAAAATCGCCCAAACCGGGGCACTCGACCACGTTGGCGCCGGTGGCCATCGACAGGCGCAGGGCGTCCTCGACGCGCTCGGGGGCGTCATGCCACACGGACAGGAAGGCAGCGAGCGAGGAATCGCCGGCGCACACCGTCGACAACAGCTTGACCTCAAAGGTGCGGTTGGCAAACCAGATATGCTCGCCGTTGGAGAAGTACGCACCGGCGCCACCGAGGGTCAGCAGCACGTTCTTGGCGCCCTTGGCATGAAGCTCAGCCATAGCGCCCTTGACGGACTCATCGTCGCCACCGCTCACCTTAATGCCAAAGATATCGAGCAACTCGTCGTCATTGGGCTTGATCAGCAGCGGCTCCATGGCAATGAGATCTGCCAGCTGATGGCTCGAAATGTCGAGAACGAACTCGGCACCCTTGGCCTTGACGCGGCGCAGAACCTCGGCCAGGAAGCCCTCGGAAGTGTTGGGAGGCAGCGAGCCGCTGATTACCAGGCAGGTCATGTCATCGAGCGAATCGATGAGCTCAAACATCTCCTGCTCATTGGCCTCGTTGATGGCGGCACCGGCGTTGACCATGTTGTACTCGGTGTCGGGGCCGGCATTGAGGAACACGTTGACGCGCGTGATGCCGTCGGTCCACACGGGCTTTACGGGCACGCCCAGGGCCTCGGCGCCCTTGACGATGAACTCGCCCGAGAAACCAGCGAAGAAGCCCAGGATCGTGGTGTCGACACCGTAGTGGTCAAGCGTAAACGAGACGTTGAGGCCCTTGCCGTTGGGCGTATAGACGGCGTTGCGAGTACGCGTAACGGTGTTGGCAGCAAGGCCGTCGCAGGCGATGTTGTAGTCAATGGCGGGATTTGCAGTGAGCGTGTAAATCATGAATGTTCCTTTCACGAAGCAACGTGTTAATGAAAGTATATTCCACGCATCGGTAAAAGGCTAGGACAACTCGGTGAACGGTGTGGAAGCGATGAAGTACGGCGGGACACCTCTCCCCCGTAGCGGAACAAAAAGGCGCCCCAGCCGAAACCGGGGCGCCGCATGCGCACGAATATGTCGCGTTTCGATTACTGACGATCGAGCTTGCGGACAGCAACGCGCTTGCTGTACTCATCGACGTGACCAAAGTCGCCGATGCCGACGGACTCGGCAACGTTGGCGCCGGTGGCCATAGCGAGCTTCATGGCCTCCTCGACGTTGTCGCGATCCCTGTACCACTTGTGCAGGAACGCAGCGAGGGTGCAGTCGCCGGCGCAGAAACCAGCTTGATGTTGAACTCACGCTTGGCGTACCAGATGTCCTCGCCGTTGGAGAAGTAAGCGTCGCCGCGGCTACCACGGGTGAGCAGCACGTTCTGAACGCCAGCGTCGTGAGCCATCTTCATGGCAACGCGAACCTCGTCGTCGGTGTCGACCGGCACGCCGAAGATGGCCTTCATCTCGTGATGGTTCGGCTTGATGAGCAGCGGCTTCTTGTGAGCGAGCTCCTTGAGACAGGTCCAGGACGACGTCGGCGCCACGAGCCTGAGCGTGCTCCATGACCTTAGCCAGGAAGTCAGGCGTAGCTTTGGGAGGCACGGAGCCGGAAACGATCAGGCACTCGAGATCGCCCGCGGTGTCCAGGATGTTGTAGAGCTCCTCCTGGTGCTGCGGCGTAATAGGAGCACCCGGGTTCAGGATGCCGTACTCGTGCTGGCCATCGTTGACGTAGGTGTTAATGCGCGTGATACCGTCGGTCCAGACCGGGCGGCAGAGGCAACCCAGGTTCATGACCTCCTCGACGATGAACTTGCCCGTGAAGCCAGCGAAGAAGCCGAGCGCGACGGTGTCGACGCCCATCTTCTTAAAGGCGAAGGACACGTCGAGGCCCTTGCCGTTAGCCGTGTAGCTGGCCGAGCCGGTGCGGACGTTCTCGTCGGGCTCGAGCGGAGAGCTCGAAACCGTCATGTCGACAGCCGGGTTAGCGGTTAGCGTGTAGAACATTTACAGTACCCCCTGTATATGTGAGGGCCGCGTGGCCGGCCCATTCCAACCACGCGGTTACCTCTGATACCAAATTAGCGAGCTGCGGACTCGAGCAGTGCCTTGACCTCGGCGGCGGTGTTGCAGGCGAGTGCCTTCTCGGCGAGCTCGTCGCACTCGGCCTTGGTCCACTGGCTGATGGTCTTGCGGGCGCGCAGGATCGACGGAGCGCTCATCGAGAACTCCTCCAGGCCCCAGCTGATCAGCAGCGGCTCGAGCAGCGGATCGGCAGCGGCCTCGCCGCACATACCGACCATGATGCCGGCCTTCACGCCGCTCTCGATGATGTTCTTGAGCGAGCGGAGCACGGCGGGATAGTAAACCTGGTACAAGTTGGAGATGGTGTCGTTACCACGGTCGGCGCACATGGTGTAGCCGATCAGGTCGTTGGTGCCGATGGAGAAGAAGTCGGCAACCTCGGCAAGACGGTCTGCGAGCAGCGAAGCGGCGGGCGTCTCGACCATGATGCCGACCTCGATGTTCTCGTTGAACTTGCGACCCTCTTCGGTCAGCTCGGCCTTGCACTGCTCGACGAGCTCCTTGACAGCCAAGACCTCCTCGACGCAGGTGACGAGCGGGATCATGATCTTGACGTCACCGAAGGCGCTAGCGCGCAGCAGAGCGCGGAGCTGGACCTTGTACTGGTCGGGATTGGCCAGGCAGTAACGCACGGCGCGGAAGCCCATGAAGGGGTTATCTTCCTTGACCATGTGCAGATACGGAATCTCCTTGTCGCCGCCCACATCGAGCGTACGGATGATGACCGGAGCACCCTTGAGCGCGCTGGCGACCTTACGGTAGGCGTTGAACTGCTCCTCCTCGGAAGGAAGCTCAGCAGAGTCCATGAACAGGAACTCGGAGCGGAACAGACCGATGGCCTCGGCGTCGTGATCGAGCGCGTTGGGCACGTCATCGGGGTTACCGATGTTGCAGGCGATGATCTTCTTGATGCCATCGGCAGTCACGGACGGCTTGCCACGGAAGGCCTCGAGGGCCGCCTTCTCGGCAGCGAAGGCCTCGGCCTTGGCGGTATAGGCAGCGAGCGTCTCCTCGTCGGGATCGGCCTCGACGATACCCTTGCCACCGTCGACGACAACGGTCATACCGTTGCGCAGCGCGGTGCAGCTGTTGGAAACCGAAAGGACAGCCGGGATCTCGAGGGCGCGCGCGATGATCGCGGAGTGCGACGTGCGGCCACCGGTCTCGGTGACGATGCCGGCAACGTGGGCCTTATCGATCGTGGCGGTCATGGACGGCGTGAGGTCGTGCACGACAACGACGGTGTTCTCGGGCAGGACGGAAAGGTCGACGACCTCCTTGCCCAGCAGCTCGGCCAGAATACCGGTGCGGATGTCGGCGATGTCGGCCGCGCGCAGACGGAACATCTCGTCGTCCATGGACAGGAACATGTTCTCGAACATGGTCGAGGTGTCCATGAGCGCCTGCTCGGCGCAGGTGCCGCCGTCAATGGCGGCGTTGATGGCGTCGGTCATGCCCGGGTCCTGAGCCAGGACAATGTGTCCGCTCATGATCTCGGCCTCGGCCTCGCCCACCGTCTCCTTCATGTGGTCGGCCTGAGCCTGGGTCTTCTCGCAGAAGACCGAAAGAGCGGACTGATAGCGCTCCTTCTCTGCTGCCGAATCAGCAACCTCGTGCGGCTCAAACGTCAAGTCGGGATCGACGGCGACCATGACGGTGCCGATACCGATGCCCTCGGAAGCGTTGACTCCCTGATACATTCCCATTCCTCTCTCCGTGTCATGTGATAAAGCGTTTTGCCATATCCATGACAAAAGAGCGCAGCTACCTTACAACAGGTCACTGCGCCCCCAAATATGAACTTAGTTGTTCAACATGCGACCCGTTTGAGTTCTACTCGCCAAGACCGCTCTTGATGAGCTCGATGGCAGCAGCCAGAGCCTCGGCCTCGTCAGCGCCGTCGCACTTGACCTCGACCTCGGTGCCGCAGGGGATACCAGCAGCCATAAGTGCCATCGGGGACTTGCCGTTGACCTCCTTCTCGGGGGTGACGACCGTCACGTCACAGGCGTACTTGCCCATGGTGGAGGCGAACAGACCAGCCGGACGCATGTGCAGACCCTGAGGATTAACGAGGGTAGCCTTCTCAGAAACCATAATTGACTCCTTTTTGTGTTTAACCCCTGTCATGCATGTGGCAGGAGTCAGATTCACGACGTTGTTTATATTAACTCACATCAAACGGTTTTTCATTATGTTTCAGACGAATTATTGGACAGATGTGTTTGTCGTCCGCTTGCTCGCCGGGCGGGCGCGGGTTAAGTTTGCTGCTCTACAGTCCTGCGCAAGACGGAAAGCACATTAAGTGCTTTCCTTTGCGTG
>URTD01000120.1 GCA_900550735.1 uncultured Collinsella sp. | reverse complement strand
CGATAAGGAACTTTCCTTGAACCTCGATTTCCTCCAGCCCCTGCGAATTCTTCGTAATCGAAACGTACCGGATTTGTGCCGCTTCGTTGTCGCCGCGCTTCATAATGATATTGTTCTTCACCAGCATTCGGGAATGCTCTTCGGTGAATGGAACAAGAAGTTTGAATTCGCCGCAACTCCAATAGCGCCGCGTCCAGATCAACGAAGCGATCTTTTCGACAATCCCTTGAAGCTCCATTTCGGAAGAATAAACGTATAATTCCATACCGTTACACCCCCAAATACAAGTTATTGTGATAAATGGATACTTCGAGATTTTCCGCGTTTGTATCCGCCGAATAGCGGAAAAGGTTATCACCCACGGCAAGCTGTAAATAGGAACTGTCAACGTCCAAATAGCGGAAAGCGTCGCTTTCAACGCCGCCGCGCGCCAGCTTCACGGATTTTTCGCCGTACCCCGTCGAAACGGTCAGCACGTCGCCCGCTTCAAGCGAAATATTCGCCTTGATGAACTCTTGCGTATTGACGTTCAAAAGCTGTGGATTTGTCAGCGCGCCCAGCGCGCGGAACTCGTCGATGCCCACGGCCTTGGAAGCGGTGCCAAAGCCCAGGCACACGTCCACATCAACACTCTGCTCGGCAAGCATACCGGCAAGACACAGCACAGGCGGAACACCGATGCCACCGGCGACGAGCAGGGCCTTCCTGGTGCCCTCGGGTACCATCCAGCCACGGCCACCGGGGCCCAGCAGGTTAGAGGAGGAGCCAGGGCCCATCTGGGACAAACGACGGGTATCGTCGCCCACGACGGCGTACCACAGCTCGACGGTGCCGGCCTCGGCGTCGGCGCGGTAGTAGCTCAGGGGCACGCGAAGCAGCGAGGAAGCATCACCGGGTACGGCGATGTTCACAAACTGACCGGGCTTGAGCGCACTTGCAAGCTTGGGGGCCGAGATGACGAGCGAGAAGACGCCGTCGGCAATCTCCCGGTTCGAGACGACCTCGAAGTCGTGCATGCGTGCAGTGGAAGGTGTGGGCATAAACGCTCCAATCCCCCATGCGGTTGCATGGTCCAAACGAATAGAAAGCGCGGCACCGCAAGGGCGCCGCGCACAAAAGCGATAAGGCTATGCTAGCAGATGCAGCCGTCGGCAAGCGTCTGTTTACCGCCGACAAATACATCGGTGGCACGACCGGTGAGCGTGCGGCCGGCAAAACCGGAGTTCTCGGCGCGCGACTCGTAACCGTCCTCGCCAACCGTCCAGGTTGCGGAGGGGTCGAACACGGTCAGGTCGGCAACGGATCCCGCCTTGACCTGAACCTGGTCGAGACCCAGGATCTCACGCGGTTTGATGGCCATGAGCTCGACCATGCGGCCCATGCTCATCTTGCCCGTGTTGACCAGCTCGGTGAGCACGAGCGACAGCGAGGTCTCGAGACCGATCATGCCAAAGGGCGCAAGCTCGAACTCGCGGGCCTTCTCCCACGGGGTGTGGGGAGCGTGATCGGTGACGATAGCGTCGACGGTGCCGTCGATGACGCCCTGACGGATGGCCTCGGCATCCTCCTCGGTACGCAGCGGCGGATTGACCTTGAGCGAGGTGTTGTAGGTCTCGTCCAGGTCGTTCTCGGTCAGGAACATGTGGTGCGGGGTGGCCTCGCAGGTAACCTGAACGCCAGCGGCCTTACCGGCACGCACGATCTCCAGGCCATGGGCGGTGGAGATGTGCTGGATGTGCAGCTTGGCACCGGTCAGCTTGGCGATCTCGATGTCGCGGGCGATCTGGAGCTCCTCGCCGGCAGCCGGCCAACCCTCGAGGGCCAGACGGGTCGAGACCTTGCCCTCGTTGATCTGGCCGTGGCCGACCAGGTCCTCGTCCTGGCAGTGGCTCATGAAGACCTTGCCGAACATCTTGCCGTAGTCCATGCAGCGACGGAGCATGCCCGCGCCCTGCACGCCGCGACCGTCATCGGTGAAGGCGACGGCGCCGTGGGCGACCATATCGCCCATCTCGGACATGGCCTCGCCCTTAAGACCGCGAGTCATGGCGCCCGACGGATAGACGCGGCAGTGGCCGACCTCGGCAGCGCGGGACTTGACGAACTCCACGACAGTGCCGTTATCGGTTACGGGATCGGTGTTGGGCATGGCGCACACGCCGGTAAAGCCGCCCTTGGCAGCTGCGCGGGTACCGCTCTCGATGTCCTCTTTGACCTCGTAGCCGGGCTCGCGAAGGTGAACGTGCATATCCACCAGGCCGGGGACGAGGTACTTGCCGGAAAGGTCGCGGACCTCGGCTCCCTCGACGGCGAGATTCTCGCCGACCTCGGCGATCTTGTCGCCGTCAATCAGGACGTCAACGACACCGTCAAGCTCGACGGACGGGTCGACGACGTGGGCATTCTTAAGAAGCAAGGCCATTATCGGCACCTCCAAGCAGCAGATACAGGATAGCCATACGCACGCAGATACCGGCGTAGACCTGCTCCAGGATGACGGAGCGTTGCGGGTGGTCGGCCATATAGGAGTCGAACTCGACGCCGCGGTTGATGGGACCCGGGTGGCAGATGATCGCATCGGGCTTCATGAGCTTCCTTGGTCAGGCCGAAGAGCCTGTGGTACTCACGAATGGTCGGGAACGGGGCACCCTCGAGGCGCTCCTGCTGCACGCGCAGCATGTAGACGACGTCCAGCTCGGGCAGGACGGAATCGAGGTCGCTCGTCACGTGGTCGCAGCCCAGAACCTCGGGCGCCGGCGGCAGCAGCGTGCCGGGGGCGACGGCGTAGGTCTCGCAGCCCATGATCTTAAGGGCGGGGATCAGCGAGCCGCAGACGCGGGAGTGCGCGATATCGCCGACGACAGCGACCTTCAGACCGTGGAAGTCACCCTTGTGCTCCCAGATGGTGTACAGGTCGAGCAGGGCCTGCGTGGGATGGTTGTGCTTGCCGTCACCGGCGCAGATGACGCTCGCGGGCGAGTTCTGCGTGACGATGTAGGGAGCGCCGGCGTGCTTATCACGCACGACGATACAGTCGATCTTATAGGCGTTGAGGGTCTCGACGGTGTCGACAAGGCTCTCGCCCTTGACCGTGGAGGTCGAGGAGCCGCCAAAGTTAAGGCTGTCGGCCGAAAGACGCTTCTCGGCGAGCTCGAAGGAGCTGCGGGTGCGCGTCGAGGGCTCGTTGAACATGTTGACGATGGTCTTGCCCTTGAGCGTGGGGACCTTCTTGATAGCACGCTCGTTGACCTCGGAGAACGCCTTGGCGGTCTCGAGGATGAGCTTGATGTCCTCTTCGGAGTACTCGGTAATGTCGATCAGGTGCTTATGGTTGAACGCCACGGTACTACTCACCTCCCAGCGGCGCGGAGCCCACGTGGGAACCCGGCGCGACGTCGTTAATCTCGACGGCGGTGTGGCCGTCGACTTCCTTCATATATAGGTGCACGTTCTCCTCATGCGACGAGGGAACGTTCTTGCCGACAAAGTCCGGCGAGATGGGGAGCTCGCGGTGGCCGCGGTCAACGAGAACTGCCAGCTCAATGCGGCTCGGACGGCCCAGGTCCATGACGGCGTCCAGAGCGGCGCGAATGGTACGGCCCGTATACAGGATGTCGTCCACCAGCACGACGCGTTTGCCGTCGACGCTAAAGGGAATGTTGGTGGCGTGGATCGCGGGAGCGAAATTGGTAGCGTAGTCATCGCGGTAGAAGCTGATGTCGAGGCTGCCGAGCGGAACGTCGACGCCCTCGATCTCCTTGATCTCCTCGGCGAGTTTCTTTGCCAGAAGGTCGCCGCGCGTGACGATGCCGACCAGAGCGAGGTCTTCACAGCCCTCGTTGCGCTCGAGAATCTCGTGCGCGATGCGGGTCATCGCTCGATTGACGGCGGTCTCGTCCATGATGACCGCCTTGGGGGAAGTCGTGCCCATCGATCTCCTTCCTCACATGTCTTGACTGCTGACACAGTCAAAAAAATAGATGCCCGACCGCTCAAAGCGGACCAGACACCCACAAGGAAGGGCTGCTCTTTGGCAGCTATGTAATTCCATGTGGGTATCTCGTACCCCTTTAATGGTCAAGGGATAGTGTAACCAACCTCGAGCTTAATTGCGAGCATAAATACAGAGCAATCCGTAAACGGAGCCCAATGCTTCATAAACCTATATATATTTGTGGGACGAGCTTGAAAACGCACGCACGAGCTGGCATAATCCCCTCTGCTGCACGCAAATCGGATCTACGTCCAGGGCCGTGGCGTGAGCACTATCGCCAAAAGAGGAGTATCTCTGTGTAGATTACGCACAGGGAACTGCTTCTGTGCTATAGTTCAGGCTTGTTTGTTAACGCGACATGTTCGTTTGTCGCCCAAGGAGGGTCAGTTATGTCCAAAGTTTGCGAAGTTTGCGGTAAGCACCCCGTTGCCGGTCGCTCCATCAGCCACTCTCACCGCGTCACCAACCGTAAGTTCCGCCCCAACATCCAGCGCGTGTACGTCGTCGTCGATGGTCACCGTCGCAAGATGAACGTTTGCTCCACCTGCCTCAAGTCCGGCAAGGTTGCGCGCTCCTAAATAAGGTCTTACCAACAAGTACCTCGGACTCTCCGGGTCAAAGACCTCGCGTTCATATAGAACTTACCAAAGGCGCCCTCCCCTGCGGAGGGCGCCTTTTTGCACTCATTGGGGACAGACTTACATGAGTGTTTTCACGCATTGGGGACAGACATAACGTACGTATGCGGCGCACCGACTGGCTCCGGCCCCTGCCTCACGCTGCATCCTTCCAGCCTGCAGTTGCCTTGGTCACGCTCGTGGCGCCGATACCGGTGATACGGGCAATTTGCTTAACCGTGAGATGTGCCCGCCTGAGCCTCAGCAGGCAGGCATCGCGTTCGGGGCGTGACAGGGCCTTGAGCAGCGAAGGATCTATGCTCGGCAGAACTTCGCGCGCAACGGAAAGGGCCTCCTCATCGGGGATCCGCCGGCGTGGAAGAACCTCCATTGACCAGATGCGCCCGGCAACTTCCTCGAGATGCTCGCAATAGCAACGGGAGCCTCCGACAATATCGAGCATAGGGGCCGCATCACAGATGTCAAAGGGATCATAGCCCAGCTGATACGCCTTATAGCTTGACCAGCGGTACGCCTCGAGCGAGTCAAGCGCACCTTTCACGGGATTGAGATGAATATAGTCGAGCAGCTGCACCGCCTGCGTGTCCGACTCAACCGCGACCCGCGAATAGCGATTGTCAAACAGATGTCCCGTTCTCCCCGTTTTTCCATTGAAATACTTAGCATATGCCGTCAGCGCGCACTGCATTGCCTTTGAAAGGTTGTCAAATGGGTCATCAACCATCAAATGGAAGTGATTGTCCATAAGGCACCAAGCCAACACCGCCACTTCATGGCGCGCAAACCTGTCCGAGATATCCGATAAGAAACGATAACGGTCGGAGTCATCTTCAAAAATAATCTGTTTGGAGTTGCCGCGGTCAAAGACGTGGTAATAGCCGGTGATCGAAACGGGGCGGGCGCATCGGGGCATAATCTCTCCTTTCAAAACTGTTCAGGCAACACCTAAAAGGAGAGAAGCAACGCGAAATGCTGAGCCTGCAACCTATTTATATCCAATAAGCGGCAATAACAGGCCCAGAACGGCAAAATGGCAAAACGATGTCTGTCCCAAATGAGTGAAAGCACTCATGTAAGTCTGTCCCCAATAAGCGAGTAAGCGGGGAGATGCAGCGGGCAGATAGTTCTAGTTAAAACGCTTCATTTAGTTGAAGCGTTTTAGTGTGCCTTTTAGAGGAATCTTACCGTTCGCCGAATAATTTCTTGCTATCATGCAAGGCGTAGGGTAAATCTCCGATCGCAAGGAGACACAAATGGTGAAAAAGTCACCGGAAAACACTACTCCCGCAATTGTGGACAACGTAGAGGCGCTTGAGGCTAAGCTCGCTCAGATGCGAGAGGCCCAGGCGCTTTTTGCTACGTACACGCAGGAGCAGGTCGACAAGATCTTTAAGGCAGCTGCTACTGCTGCTGACAAGATGCGTATCCCACTTGCCAAAATGGCTGTTGAGGAAACAGGCATGGGTATCATGGAAGACAAGGTTATCAAGAACCATTACGCAGCAGAGTACGTTTACAATGCTTATAAGAACACTCAGACATGTGG
>URTD01000119.1 GCA_900550735.1 uncultured Collinsella sp. | reverse complement strand
CAACCGAATGAGGGTAAAATCTCCCGCAAAGTGGGGCTTGCAGCTTGCGGAAATGATTTTTCAGACACGCGCTAGACGACAGCCTCATCCCAAAAGCTTTAACGTCTGGAAACACTCTGGCGCTTCACCAGCTTGGTTGCCATGCACATTTTCAGACATTCGCGTTTCGGATCGGCCACGCGGTCAAGCAGGCGCTGGACAGCGGTGGCTCCAAGCTCGCGTTTTCTGACCTTCATAGTGGAAAGTGGCGGAACCATCATATCGCACATCGGAACGTCATCAAAGCCGATGATGGAGACATCCTCCGGGATGCGGTAGCCGTTCTCGCGCAGCGCACGCATGGCGGCCGCAGCGATGATGTCATTGTCGGCAAAGTAGGCATCCGCGATCGGTGCTTTCGACTCGAGAAGGCGCAGCATGTCGCGGTAGCCCTCGTCCGAGGTAGGGGAAACTGGGTGGACATATGGATGCGAGGTGCTGATACCGTTTGCACGGAGCGCTTTGTAGTAGCCGTCGGCGCGTTCGGAGAAGTTGCTGATGTCGAGGCTCGAGTGAAAGTAGCCCACGTTTTTGTGTCCGCACTGAACCAGATAATTCGTGGCGTTGAACGCCCCCTGAATGTTGTTGATCAGAACGCAGTCGTAATCGAGCTCATCGTAATAGCAGTCCACGACAACGATCGGAACAGAAAAATCGCGGAACTTGCGGAAATCGGACGGAGCCATTTCGGTTGCAAGAAGAAGAATGCCCTCACAGTCCACAGCGCGGAGTGCATCGAGCTGGCTGTCAATATCCATGGTCTCATAAAAATAGGAGATATGAAGCGCACAGCCCTGGCGGGTGCATTCGGTGGAGATTCCTTCGGTCAGCTGGGAGAAGAACGGCGTGTCGGCAGCGACCTTTCCGTGCTTCTTATAATTGACCAGCTGAATAATGCGGGAGGAAGCGCCGGAGGCTTCATTTTTTTTCGGCGCATAGCCATACTCGGCTGCAGTTTTTAAAACCAGCTCTCTTGTGGCATCACTGATGCCGGGTTTGTTATTGAAAACCATAGAAACCGTGGCAGGCGATACGTTGATTAGCTTTGCCAGTTCTTTCGCAGAAATATTCATAAGAGTTCAGCTCCTGTTCGATAAAATCAGCCCGCACGGTGCTTCCGTGTGTTTTGTGCATGCGGGATGTTGAAATTTATTTCAGTATTTATCTGAAAAATATTAAACTTATGCATTGATTTTAATATGAATTAAAAAAGAAGTCAACTTCTGAGCTGTAAAAAGTTGAAATACGAAGAAATGCATAAAAGCAGTCATTCTTTTTTATATAAATTACTAAAAAAGATTTAATAAAACTGAATTAATGTTGACAAATTCAAAAGAATTTAGTAATACAAGAGCCATAAAGAACAGAAAAATTCAAAATATAATTTAGCAAAATTTAAATAAAATTAAATGGAGGAAATGAATATGAAATCAATTAAGATCGGATTTGCACCTACGCGAAGAAGTATTTTCAGCGCTCCGGATGCCGTAAAATATGCCAACCTGACGAGAGAGCGTTTAAAAGAGCTCGGCGTTGAATTTGTTGATATCACAGACATCAATGAGGAGGGGCTGTTTTACGATGAGGCGGACCGTGAGAAAATCCAGGAGAAATTCCGCCGTGAGAACGTAAAGGGAATTTTCTTCCCGCACGGAAACTTCGGAACGGAATATGTCTGTGCAAGACTGGCAAAAGAAATGGGTCTTCCGGTACTCCTCTGGGGACCGCGCGATGAGAGACCGGATGAGAACGGTGTGCGTCTCCGTGACAGCCAGTGCGGTCTGTTCGCGACCGGCAAGGTCCTGCGCCGCTTTCAGGTTCCCTTCACCTACATGACCAACTGCCGCCTGACCGATCCCGAGTTCGAGCGTGGCGTTTGGGACTTCTTGGCCGTGTGCAACGTGGTCAAGACCTTCAAGCACACCCGCATCCTGCAGATGGCCACCCGCCCGTTCGACTTCTGGTCGACCATGTGCAACGAGGGCGAGCTGCTCGAGAAGTTCAACATCCAGCTTTCGCCCATCCCCATGACCGAGCTTGTCCAGGCCGTGCGCGACGCCCAGGCAGACGAGCAAGCCATGGCAGCTATGCTCGCCCACATTGCCGACAGCTTTGAGATCTGCATCCCCGAGGACAAGGTCCCCGCGGTCGCCGGTCTTGCCATCGCCATGAAGCGCCTGGTAAAGAAGTACGGCTGCAACGCCGGCGCCATTCAGTGCTGGAACGCTCTGCAGGACGAGTTGGGCATTATGCCCTGCGCCGCCAATGCCATCCTCAACGAGATGGGTATCCCCATCGTATGCGAGACCGACATCCATGGTGCCATCACCGCGCTGATGGTCGAGGCCGCCGACCTGGGCCGTCACCGCGGCATGTTCGCCGACTGGACCGTGCGCCATCCCGATAACGAGAACGGCGAGCTGTTGCAGCACTGCGGCCCCTGGCCCTGCAGCTGCGCGGCCGTCAAGCCCAAGCTCACCTACCCGCTGGCCTTCGATCACCCCGGCGCGCTGACGGCCGAGGCCAAGCACGGCGACCTCACCCTTGCCCGCTTTGACGGCGACAACGGCGAGTACTCGCTGCTGCTGGGCAACGCCCGCGGCATCGACGGCCCGGCCGGCATGGGCACCTACCTGTGGGTCGAGGTCGAAAACCTCAAGCGCCTCGAGGCCAAGATCGTTGAGGGTCCCTACATCCACCACTGCGTCGCCATTCACGCCAACGTGGTGCCGGTGCTCTACGAGGCGTGCAAGTACATCGGCATTGTCCCCGACCTGTACGACCCCATCGAAGAAGACGTCAAAGCTTACCTGCGAGGAGAGTAGAAATGGCAACTATCGAAGAGCTTGAATCCCTGCGTTGGGACCTTCGCCGCGATTGCGTCGATATCATCATGGCCGGCGCCGGCGGCCACATCGGCGGCGACATGTCGGTGATCGACGCCCTCATGACGCTCTACGCCAACCACCTCAACATTTCGCCCGAGACCGTCGACGATCCCAACCGCGATCGCTTCGTGCTCTCCAAGGGCCATGCCATGGAGGCCTACTACGCGGTACTCTGCCACGAGGGCTATCTGGACCTCGACGACGTCAAGGCCCGTTTCTCCAAGTTCGGCAGCCCCTACATCGGCCACCCCAACAACAAGCTCAAGGGCATCGAGATGAACTCCGGTTCGCTGGGCCATGGTCTGCCCGTGGCCGTCGGCATGGCGCTTGCCGGCAAGATTGATAACAAAGATTACCGTGTTTACTCTCTGCTCGGCGATGGCGAGATTGAAGAGGGCTCGGTTTGGGAGGGCGCCATGAGCGGCGGCAACTACCAGCTCGATAACCTGTGCGCGCTCGTGGACCGCAACCGCCTGCAGATCAGCGGCAGCACCGAGGACGTCATGAAGCAGGACTCGCAGGAGGAGCGCTGGGCCGCCTTCGGTTGGAACGTGCTCTCCATTCCGGGCAACGACATTCAGGCCATCGACGCCGCGCTGACGCTGGCCGCCGAGACCAAGGGTAAGCCCACGGTCATCATCCTCAACACGGTGAAGGGCTATGGCTCGCCCGTTATGGAGGACAAGGCCGCCTGGCATCATCACCTGCCCAACGATGAGGAATATGCCCAGATCATCGCCGATTTCGCTGCCCATAAGGAGGCTATCAATGGCTAACAAGATCGCCAACCGCAAGGCTATCTGCGACGCGCTGCTCGAGGCCGCCGCAACCGATAAAGACATCGTCGTCCTGTGCTCCGACTCCCGCGGCTCCGCATCGCTCACGCCGTTCTTCGATCAGTATCCCCAGCAGTCTATTGAGGTCGGCATCGCCGAGCAGGACCTGGTGAGTATCGCCGCCGGTATGGCCTCGTGCGGCAAGAAGGCCTGGGCCGCCTCGCCGGCGTCCTTTGTGACCACGCGCTCGTATGAGCAGTGCAAGGTCGACGTTTCGTACTCCAACACCAACGTCAAGCTCATCGGCATCTCGGGTGGCGTGTCCTACGGCGCTCTTGGCATGAGCCATCACTCCGTGCAGGATATCGCCGCCATGAGCGCGATTCCCAACATGCGCGTGTATCTGCCGAGCGATCGCTTCCAGACCGCCGAGCTCGTGCGTGCCCTGGTCGCCGACAACAAGCCGGCCTACATCCGCGTGGGCAGCAACCCGGTGGAGGACGTGTACACTGAGGACGAGTGCCCGTTCCAGATGGATCGCGCCACCTGGGTGCGCCGCGGCACCGATGTGACGATCGTCGCTACCGGTGAGATGGTCCGCCACGCCGTGGACGCCGCCGATCTGCTGGCCGAGCAGGGCATCTCGGCGACGGTGCTCGATATGTACTGCGTCAAACCGCTCGATGCCGAGGCCGTGATCGAGGCCGCCGGTGCCACGCGCGCCGTCGTGACCGTCGAGGAGCACAGTCCCTTCGGCGGCCTGGGTTCCATGGTCGCGCAGGTCGTGGGTGAGCACTGCCCGCGTCCGGTCAAGTGCCTCTCCCTGCCCGATGCGCCGGTCATCACCGGCACGAGCCCCGAGGTCTTCGCGCACTACGGCCTGACGGGCGAGGGAATCGCCAAGACGGTCGCCGAGGTCCTTCCCGCAGAGTAATTGGTGCATCGGGGACAGGTTTGCACCAATCCTTTTAGGTTGAATTCTGAGCAGGCCGGCTGCGCTCTCATGAGCCGGTCGGCCACTCGCTCCTTGTCCGTCGGGTTTTAGTTTTGAATCGACGGGGGAGACAGGAGAGTACATGAGCAAATACATCATCGGAATCGATCAGTCCACACAGGGTACTAAGGCGCTGCTGGTGGACGAGGGCGGCCATCTGATCCATCGCGCCGACCGCTCACATCGCCAGATTGTCAACGAGGCCGGCTGGGTGAGCCACGACCCGGCCGAGATCGCCGCCAACGTGCTGGCTGTGGCACGCACCGTGGTGGAGGAGACCGGGGTCGATCCGGCAGACATCGCCGGCGTTGGCATTTCCAACCAGCGCGAGACCACCGTTGCCTGGAGCCGCACGACGGGCGAGCCGCTGTGCGATGCCGTGGTGTGGCAGTGCGCCCGCGCCCGCGAGTTGTGCGACGAGCTGGCTGCGCGCGAAGGCGTGGCCGAGCTGGTGCGTGACACGACGGGTCTGGTGCTCTCGCCCTACTATCCGGCGGGCAAGATGGCCTGGATCCTCGCGAACGTTCCCGCGGCTGCCGAGGCCGCGGCGGCGGGCGAGCTGTGCCTGGGCACCATCGATGCCTGGGTGGTCTGGACGCTCACGGGCGGCGCGGAGTTCCGCTGCGACTGGTCCAATGCCAGCCGCACGCAGCTTTTTGACCTGCGCCGTGGCTGCTGGAGCGAGCCGGTGTGCGAGGCCTTTGGTGTCAATCCGGCGTGCCTGCCGCAGGTGACCGATTCCGATGGCCTGTTCGGTACAACGGACCTGGGCGGCTTTTTGCCGGCGCCCGTGCCCATCCACGGCGTGCTCGGCGACAGCCATGCCGCCTTGTTTGCCCAGGGCTGCCATAGCCGCGGCATGGCCAAGGCGACCTATGGCACCGGCAGCTCGGTCATGATGAACGTCGGCGACGAGTTTGTCGCCAGCTCGCACGGGCTTTCGAGCTCGCTTGCGTGGCGTATGGACGGTGTGACCGAGTATGTTCTCGAGGGCAACGTGAGCTACGCCGGCGCCGTCAAGACGTGGCTGCGCGACGACCTGGAGCTCATCAACAATCCCGAGGAAGTCACCGACCTGTGCTACGCCGCCAATCCGGCGAGCCGCGTCTACTTTGTGCCGGCGTTCACTGGCCTGGGCGCGCCGCACTGGGCGAGCGATGCCGAGGGCTGCGTCTTTGGCATGACGCGCACCACGGGCCGTGCGGAGTTCGTAAAGGCCGCCGACGAGTCGATCGCCTATCAGATCTTCGACGTGATCGATGCGATGGTCGAGGATTCGGGCGCGGCACTGGCCGAGCTTCGTGTTGACGGCGGTCCCACGCGCGACGCGTACCTGATGCAGTTTGAGAGCGACCTGGTCGGCTCGCCCATCCGCATTGCGAGCAACGACGAGATGAGCGGTCTGGGTGCGGCTTGGGCCTGCGGCATTGCGCTGGGCATGTACACGCGCGATGTCGTTGACGTCTACGGCGCCCGCGGCATCGTGGAG
>URTD01000118.1 GCA_900550735.1 uncultured Collinsella sp. | reverse complement strand
CATCGGCGCCAATCGTGGGGTGCTCGAGCTGCAGAAACGAGGGCATGGTGCTGCCCTGGTCGGCAACCGGAGTCTCGCCGGGCACAAAGGTCGAGGCCGCCTCGGCGGCCTCCTCTTCCTCGGCATCGATATCGGCATCGGCGACGGCGTCTTTCATCGCTTTGACAGCATCCATCATGGAGTCCATGACGGCATCGAGCTCTTCTTCCGAAGACACCTCGATGGGGCCCGCTGCTTGCGGGGCGTCGTCCTGAGCGGGCGCATCGTCGTTTTGCTCATCGGCGTTTTCTGTTTCGGGGGTTTCCGCCGTAGCGCTTTCGTCCAAGATGGGGTCGTCGATGTCGATACTATCGCAGGTCACAGCGTCAGTATCTGCGGTGACGTCTGCGGAATCATCAATATGCTGTTGAGTCTGGGGGTCCAGCTCGTCTGTCATAGGCATGTGCTCCTCATCGTTGTTTGTCACCCTATGATAAAGTCTCGCGCCGACATCCCGCGCGCCGCAGCAAAGTTTCAAAACGTGTTCGATGGCTCGTTTGGCTGACAAAAATTCGGCCTCTTTATCCAGTTCGTGCTTGACATTCCCTTCGCCGAATGACGTTGTGCCGTTCGCCTGCTGCGGTCTTTATTTTTCACTTGAACCCGCTAAAGTTGCATTTCAGCTTTTGGCGCGTGAAGTTGGATGCGCGCAGTCGGCGGGTGGGCCCGTCGCGATTTGAAAGGACTTTGTATGGGACTTTTCACTGGTAAGACCGTGATCGTCACCGGCGGCGGCAAGGCCACGCTTAAGGACGGTTCCGCTGGCTCCATCGGCTACGGCATCGATATCGCTTTTGCCAAGGAGGGCGCGAACCTCGTCATCACCGGCCGCAACGTCGCTAAGCTCGAGGCCGCCAAGGAGTCTCTCGAGGCCGAGTACGGTGTCAAGGTTCTGCCTGTTCAGGCCGATGTTTCAGCCGGTCAGGACAACGAAGCCGTCGTCCAGAACGTCATCGACAAGGCCATTGAGGAGTTTGGCCGCATCGACGCCGTCGTCAACAATGCTCAGGCTAGCGCCTCGGGCGTGACCATCGCCGATCACACCATGGACCAGTTTAACCTGGCCATTTACTCCGGTCTGTATGCTACCTATCTGTACATGCAGAAGGCCTATCCGCACCTGAAGGAGACTAAGGGCTCCGTGGTCAACTTTGCCTCGGGCGCCGGCCTGTTTGGCAACTATGGCCAGTGCAGCTATGCTGCCGCCAAGGAGGGCATCCGCGGCCTGACCCGCGTTGCCGCCAACGAGTGGGGCAAGGACGGCATCAACGTCAATATCGTTTGCCCGCTTGCTTGGACCGCTGCGCTCGAGAACTTCCAGGATGCTTACCCCGAGGCTTTCAAGGCCAACGTCCACATGCCGCCGGCAGGCCACTACGGCGACGTCGAGAAGGAAATCGGCCGCGTTGTCGTTCAGCTCTGCGGTCCCGACTTTAAGTACATGAACGGCGAGACCGTCACCCTCGAGGGTGGCATGGGCCAGCGGCCGTAGGGTTACGCGGTTTTTCCAAACCGCGTAACGGCTCGACGCTGCGCGGTCACCAGGGCGACAACTTGTCATTCAAAGAGGGCGGCATGACCAGAAGGTCTATGCCGCCCTCTTTTCATGCCAATTTGTTCGCCCTGGCGACCGCTCGCTGACGTCGCCAGAGCATCGGCGTTGCCTTGGCTGTTGGAGATGATCTCGTAGTCGTTGGGGACGTTCTTAAATGACTAGTCATAAGGGACACTCTTGCCGGCACTTGGGGACAGTCCCTAAGTGCCGGCAGATTGGGACACTCCTTTGCAAGATGGCGCTGAAGATCGTCCTCGACGACTAGTCGTTTAATGCATCAGTTTCTGTCGAGTCGGTGCTCCTTGCGGGTTGCCCGTATAATGGTTTGCGTATGAACCACAACCAAGGAGTTCCAGTTTATGGACCAGAACCTTTTTAAATTCGATCTGATTGCCGAGGATCCGACGACGCATGCGCGTGCCGGCGTGCTGCATACTCCGCACGGCGACATCGAGACGCCGATCTTTATGCCCGTGGGCACCAAGGCAAACGTCAAGGGTATTCCTACCGAGACCGTCAAGCAGCTCGGCGCCCAGATCGTGCTTGCCAATACCTATCACCTGTCCATGCGTCCCGGCGAGGACACCATCGCCGAGTTGGGCGGCCTGCACAAGTTTATGAACTGGCACGGCCCCATTCTTACCGATTCGGGTGGCTTCCAGGTGTTCAGCCACAACGATGCCGTCAAGCTCACCGACGAGGGCGTGCGCTTTATCGTCAACGACTACGACGGGCGCCACGTGTTCTGGACGCCCGAGGACAACATGGAAATCGCCATGAAGCTCGGGTCCGATATCTGCATGCAGCTGGACCAGTGCCCGGGCTATCCCGCCACGCGCGCCTACGTTGAGCGCGCGGTGGAGCTGTCGAGCATGTGGGCCGAGCGCTGCTACAAGGCTCACACCCGCGATGACCAGGCACTCTTTGGCATCGTCCAGGGCGGCATGCACCTGGATCTGCGCCTGCGTTCGCTGCGCCATCTGGAGGAGTGCGGCGACTTCCCGGGTTACGGTATCGGCGGCTACTCGGTGGGCGAGGACCACGAGACAATGTTCGAGACGCTGGCACCGCTCGCGAGCGAGTATATGCCCAAGCACAAGCCGCGCTACCTGATGGGCGTCGGCAACCCCACCACCCTTGTGCGCGGTGTGGGTGTGGGCATCGACATGTTCGACTGCGTGCTGCCGACGCGCACCGGCCGTATGGGCACGGCGTTCTCCAGCGAGGGTCGCCTCAACTTCCGCAACGCGCGTTTTGCGCACGACGACGGCCCCATCGATCCCACCTGCACCTGTCCGGTGTGCACGGGCGGCTACAGCCGCGCGCTCATTCGCCACATGGTCACGCAGAAGGAGATGCTCGGCGGCATTCTGCTGTCGATGCACAACATCTACTACCTGCTCAACCTTATGCAGCGTGCCCGCCAGGCCATTATCGAGGGCCGCTACGGTGCGTTCGTGAGCGACTGGATGAACAGCCCAGCGGCGGTGGATTACTAAGAGCTGCGACCGCTGACCGATGCCTTGCAAGCACTTGATGCATCGTGGGTACCATACCGAATAGTTGATGTTCGGGCGGGTGTTTGACGCATGGCGTCGACCCCGCCCGTTTCTATTTTCGATAGGAGTACCCCATGATTAAGAATGAGAACGTCGAGGGCGAGCCGGCCTATGACGAGACGTACCGACGCGGCCCCGTGGTCATGCGCGGCCCCATGATTCCTAAGGACAATACGTACGCCAACCTGCTGGCGCCCGAGGATTCGACCGACTGGCTGCATGCCGACCCCTGGCGTGTGCTGCGCATTCAGGCCGAGTTCGTTGATGGCTTTGGCGCGCTTGCCGAGCTCGGGCCTGCGGTGACCATCTTCGGCAGTGCCCGCACGCCCAAGACCGATCCGCTCTACAAGGCGGCGCGTACGGTCGGTCGCAAAATCGCCCAGCGCGGCGTGGCGGTTATCACCGGCGGGGGCCCTGGCGTCATGGAGGCGGCCAACAGGGGAGCGGCGAGCGCCAACGGCAAGTCGGTTGGTCTGGGTATCGAGCTTCCGCACGAGCACGGGCTCAACAAATACGTGAACCTCGGCATGGACTTCCGTTACTTCTTTGTGCGCAAGACCATGTTCGTCAAATACAGCTCGGGCGCCATCGTTTTCCCCGGTGGTTTTGGTACGCTCGACGAGATGTTCGAGGTGCTCACACTGGTGCAGACGCACAAGGTCAAGCGCATGCCGCTCGTTTTAGTGGGTACCGAGTACTGGCAGGGCCTGTTCGACTGGCTCAACGGCCCGGTGATGGACGCCGGTATGATCAGCCCGCTCGATCCGGAGCTGGTGCACATTACCGATGACCTCAACGAGGCCGTCGACATCGCCCTGAGCGGGCTGATGTAGGGCGAGCGTGCCTGTCGTTGTAGTAATGAGAACGGCAGACTGATGCTATTTAACATCAATCTGCCTTCTAAACTGGGTATACTGATGCAAAAGACGAGAGCGAGGAGGTCGCGTATGTCTACTGCAACGGTTAAGCCTACGACGGTTCGCATCGAAGAGGGGCTCAAGGAACAAGCGACTGAGTTCTTGGATACAGTTGGCCTGAGTCTCAATTCGTATCTCAACCTTGCTGTTCGGCAGCTGGTAAATCAGCGAAAGATTCCTTTTGAGATCGTTGGTCGATCCGAAGTTCCCAACGAGGCGACGAGGCGCGCCATGGTGATTGCCGAGGCTCATGAGTTGGGGATTCTGCCAGACGACAGCCCGTCATTCAATAACGCTGATGAGCTTATATCGTTCCTCGATGAGGACTAGCGATGTTTGAGATTAAAGTCGAGGCTCAGTTTAAGGCGGATTACAAACGGACGATGCGCATCCATCCGCAGCTAAAAACCGAGTTTAAGGCGGCAGTCGCAGAGCTTGCAGCTCACGGCTCGCTTCCCGCGGAATATGGCGCCCATGAGCTTTCAAACCCGGGCGGAAACTATAACGGCCATATCGATTTCCATCTATCCGATGGCTTGGTCGATGTGGTCGTTCTCTACTTGCCGCATAAGACTAATCCTGTGATCCGACTGGTCAGAATGGGCTCGCATGAGGAGCTGTTCCGGGGCCCGCAGGGCTGATTGCCGATTTCTAAGTTGCGGTGGAATAGGGATTGATTTGCGGCTGATAAGCCAAAAACAGTCCCTATTCCACCGCAAGTGGTATGGGTAGCCCTAATTGGCGGGTTGGTAGCAGGGGCAGTAGCTGATGGCGATGGCGTTGACGCCTACGTGGGTGGCGATGGTGCAGCCGATGGGGCCGGTGCCGGCGTCTACGTAATCCTGACCCGCGAGTGCCTCGTTGACAAGCTCCTGCTCCTCGGCGGCGCCGGTCGTGAGCACGCGCACGCTGGAGCCCGGATACTCGGCCAAAAATGCGAGGCAATCGGCCATGGTGTTGGTAACGATGCGCTTGGCACCGCGGCCCTTTTTTATGGCCTTGATCTCGCCCGATTTCCACTCCGGCGAAACGGCCAGGCGAATGTTGAGCATTTGCGTGAGCTGGCCGGCGAGCTTGGGCGCGCGGCCGTTCTTAACGAGATTCTCGAGCGTGCGGGGAATCAGCAGCAGGTGGGCGTCGGGCAGCGTCGCGCGGATCTGCGCCTCGGTCTCGTCCAGGCTGCGGCCGTCCTCGCGCATGGCCAGCGCGTACTCCACCAGCAGGCCCTCGGCGCCCGAGCCGGTGCGCGAGTCGATACAGCGCACGTCGAGCTCGTGTGTTTCGGCCGTCAGACTGGCGTTGGCATAGCAGGCGGACCACTCGCTGCACAGCGAGATAAAGATGGCGCTATCGTGGCCGTCGGCGCGCACGCGGTCAAAGAGTTCCTTGAACTCGCCGGCACTCGGCTGCGAGGTGTGCGGCAGCTGCTCGGAGCCGGCCATGCGGGCGACGTACTCTTGGGCGGTAATCTGCACCTGGTCGAGCAGGTCCTCGCCCTCGATAATCACATGCAGCGGAATCACGTAAATGCCGAGCTCTTGGGCGCGGGCGGGGGAGATGTCCGACGTGGAGTCGGTTATGATGGCAAAAGACATAATTGCACCTTTCGTTGGGGCGCTTGCGCGCCGCCTTCTGAGAGCAAAGTGCGACAAGTATAGTGGAGTCGTTCCACATTTCTAGGTTCAATTGTTGAATAGTCAACAGTTTGAAGTGTCGGTGTGGAAATCGTCAACTGGGGAAGAGGGATGCCGATGGAGGCGCTGGAGATATGCAAGCGGCCGGTCGTGCTGTTTGATTTTGATGGCACGGTGGCCGATACGGGTCGGGCGGTGATGACCTCGACGCGCAAGACGCTGGCTGCGCGCGGGTTTTCGGAGGCGCAGATGGGTGACCTGCGTCGCATGATCGGGCCGCCCCTGTGGAAGAGTTTTCACGACTTTTATGGCTTCTCCCGCGAGGAGTCGCTTGTGGTGGCCGACGAGTACCGCGCCTTTTTTGACGAGCTGGGACCGGAGGAGTATCCCGTGTTTGACGGGATCCCCGAGCTGCTGGATGGGTTGGTCGCCCAGGGCAAGCGCTTGGCCGTGGCGACGTCGCGCATGGAGGCAAAGTGCGTTGACATGGTGGGAGAGCTGGGACTTTCTCAGTTTGAGGCGGTGGTTGGCATGAATCCGCCGCAGGGGC
>URTD01000117.1 GCA_900550735.1 uncultured Collinsella sp. | reverse complement strand
TGAAAACACTCCGCAGCGCGAGGCCCGCCTTTCCGTTGCTCCGCAGGAGCAGGAAAGACGGGCCTCATGCGCGAGGACGTTTTCAAAACCAAGCCCGGCCCCGGCCGGAGGGACCACGAGTGCTACAGGTTCTTGACACCCATCGCGCGCATGGCATTCAGGATGGCGATAATCGCCACGCCTACGTCGCCGAACACGGCAAGCCACATGTTGGCGATGCCCAGTGCCGCAAGCACCAGAATCAGCAACTTAATACCCAGCGCAAAGATGATGTTCTGCCAGACAATCGCCATGGTCTTTCGTGCCACGCGGATCGCGCGGGAAATGTTGGACGGCTTGTCGTCCATGAGCACAACGTCGGCGGCCTCAATCGCGGCGTCGGAACCCATAGCGCCCATGGCAATGCCAACGTCCGCGCGGGTGAGCACGGGCGCATCGTTGATGCCGTCGCCGACAAAGGCGAGCTTGCCCTTGCCCGATTCGGCTGCCAGCAATGCCTCGACGCGCTCGACCTTATCGCCCGGCAGCAGCTGCGCGTGGAACTCGTCGAGACTGAGTTGCTTGACCACAGACGCCGCAACCTCCTCGCGGTCGCCCGTGAGCATGACGGTGCGCTTGACACCGGCGGCGTGCA
The DNA here is from genome assembly GCA_900550735.1 of uncultured Collinsella sp. Lineage (GTDB taxonomy): Bacteria > Actinomycetota > Coriobacteriia > Coriobacteriales > Coriobacteriaceae > Collinsella. Next base: position 5,620 of record URTD01000117.1, on the reverse strand, counting down.
GGTCGCGAATCGTTTGCTCAGCATCGGCCTTGACGGTGTCTGCAATCACGATGTGGCCGGCGTACACGCCGTCAACGAGCACATGCAGAATCGTTCCGACGACCTCGCAATCGGGCGCTTCGACTCCGGCCGCGGCGAGCATCTTTGCGTTGCCAACGACGACGTGCTTGCCGTCGATGGTTGCCGTCACGCCATGGCCCGCGTCGTTGGTGGAGTCGCTTACGCGCTTGGGGTCGACCTCGCCCTGGTAGGCGACACGTACGGACTGCGCGATGGGGTGATCGGAGAACGACTCAGCAAGGGCTGCGACTTCGAGCAACGACTGCTCGGTATAGCCGGCCTCGGGGTGTACCGCGACCACCGAGAACGTGCCGTTGGTGAGGGTGCCCGTCTTGTCAAAGACGACGGTGTCCACGTCGGCGAGCGTCTCGAGGTAGTTAGAACCCTTGATGAGAACGCCCAGCTTGGACGCGCCGCCGATGCCGCCAAAGAAGCTGAGCGGGACGCTGATCACCAACGCGCACGGGCAGCTGACGACCAGGAAAGTCAGGCCGCGCAGGATCCAGTCGGACCAGGCGCCGGTGATTAGGCCGCCGCCGAGCGCGAGCACCACGGCCGCGCCGGTGACGGCGGGCGTGTAGACGCGGGCAAAGCGCGTGATGAAGTTCTCGGTACGCGCCTTCTTTTCGCTGGCGTTTTCTACGAGCTCCAGGACGCGCGCGACAGTGGACTCGCCAAATGGCTTGGTGGTGCGCACGTGGATGAGCCCCGTCATGTTGATGCAGCCGCTGATGATATCGTCGCCGGACTTGGCGGGGCGGGGGACTGACTCGCCCGTGAGCGCGGCGGTGTCGAGTTGCGTCTCGCCCTCGACGATGACGCCGTCGATGGGCACGCGCTCACCGGGCTGGACCACGATCACGGTGCCGACGGTGATGTCATCGGGGAAGACCTGCTCGAGTGTGCCGTCGGGCTGCTCGACGTTAGCGTAGTCGGGCGCGATGTCCATCATGGCACTGATCGACTTGCGGCTCTTGCCCACGGCGTACGCCTGGAACAGCTCGCCGACCTGGTAGAACAGCATGACGGCGGCGCCTTCGGCCATGTGCGGGTCGGTATCGGGGAAGAGCACCATGGCAAACGCGCCGATGGTCGCGACGGCCATGAGGAAGCTCTCGTCGAAGGCCTTGCCGCGGCGGATGTTATTGAATGCCTTTTGCAGTACGTCGTAGCCGGCAATCAAAAACGGCACGAGGAACAGCACAAAGCTGGCGTAGATGTCGCCCGGGGTGCCGAATGCGGCAGTGAGGGTGCCGAGCTCATCGAGGGCGTACACCACGGCAAAAATGCCCAGCGCTACCAGGATGCGGTTGCGCTTATGCTCGAGTGATTCTTTTTTCTTGCGCTTCTTCTTTTTCTTTTTGGGGTCGGCGGTGGCCATGACTCGTATCCTCCCATTTGAATGTATGAACATTCGCTCATATAATTTCGCGAGCAAAGGCCGCAGCAAGCGCGGCCTTGCAGGTTGGCGTAAACCTTGGCTAGAGAATGATCTCGCAGTCCGGCTCGGCGTCGGCGGTGAACTCCACAACGCGGTCGAGGACCTCGTCGAACTCGGCGTCATCGGCCTCGAGCGTCAACTTCTGGGTCATAAAGTTGACCGAAACGGATTTGACGCCCTCGAGCTTGGCCAACTCGTCCTGAAGCTCGCGCGCACAGTTGGCGCAATCGATCTCATCGAGCTTGTACTGCTTTTTCATGGTGGGTTCCTTTCCCGTTTTTGCGGCTTGGGTGCAGGCCGCGCTGGTACCGTGGTTGGTCGCTATTCGCAGATGTGGCTCATGCCTTGGTTGAGCATGGTGTAGACGTGGTCGTCGGCGAGCGAGTAGAGGATATTGCGCCCGTCGCGCCGGAATTTAACCAGGTGCGACTGCTTGAGTGTGCGCAGCTGGTGCGACACCGCGGACTGCGAGGTTTCGGTCGCTTCGGCGATGTCTGCCACGCAGAGCTCGCGGCCCATGAGGGCGTAAAGGATCTTGATACGCGTGGTGTCGCTGAAGACCTTGAACAGGTCGGCGAGGTCGTAGAGAAGCTCCTCGTCGGGAAGGTCCTCGGGCGAGCAGGTGGTGGGGATCACTGGCTCGGTGGCCTCGGTGTCGGGTTTCGTTTCATCAACGCGGATGCTCATTGCAATATCCTTTCATATGAACATACGCTCAAATAACTTACTTCCGATTATATGAGCGTATGTTCATATGTCAATAACGTTTAAGTAATTCATCGCACAAAATGATGGGGAATAGTGGACGAGATTCCGGATTGAGCGGTTTTGATAGTCGATGCCGAGGTGGGTGCCCCCGCGCCGTGCAAAAATTGGAGTATTCTGCAACTATAGGGGGTCTGTTTATCTATTTCGGGCCAAATAAAGCCGCTCAAGAGTTATCCAAGGGCGGTAAACAGATAAGATCTTCCTCAAGTGTTGCCTAACGTTCCCGTTCGATAGCGTCTTTGTTTCTCATTTGGATTAACTTGTGGGTGCTGGAGGGCCGACCCTGCTGAATACTCGCAATTTTGCACATCGCTAGGGTACCCACCTTGTTAGCCGGTCTAGCTTCCGGCCCCGAAGATCCTGCCCTCGGGCGCGAGGCTGCTTGTTTGGGCAAATGATGGGCTGTCGGATTCGACTGTCTGCATGTCATCGATTGCTGTAACTTCATTAATTGTCGGGTCATCCAGCGTGATGCCTTCGAGTGTTGCTTTTTCGAGGTCGATTCGTTGGCGCTCTTCGGAATCCTGGCGAAGCTGCTTCTGAATTCGCCTTTTCTCTTCTATAAACCTTCTGAGCACAAACTGTCTCAGGTCCTCTTGCATGATTTGAAAGTCTTTTGGTAGACGCGAGGGGCGTACGCCCTCTTTCCGCTGGATTGCTTCCATGACCCTAACGAAAGAGCTGGCATGAATAAAGGAATAACGGCTGACGGTGATGATTCCGTATCCCATGGACGCAAGCGCATTCTTGCGTTCCTCATCGATGGCGCGGTCTTCTTCCGCGTCATGATAAAAACCGTTGTATTCAATGTCTGTGCGAGATTTCTTTAGATACGCATCCATAAAGAACTTTTTGCGTCTCGTGAGATTCTTTGCGGCGGCGGTGACCTGCACCTCGTAATCGGTCTCAATTCCCTTAATACCAAGCCCTCCTTCGCTTTTGGGCAGCGTTAGCATCATGACAAATGCCGTTTCCATGGGAGACCGGCATCCGTCGCGTACACATTGGATCGCCTTTCGGGCAAGGGCCAAACCGTCGCATCTGGTAATGGAATTAAAGAACTGCTTTAACCTCTCGGTCGAGGTGAGCGCGAAACGCTCGTTATAAGAGGTGGAAGAGCCGGTTCCAAGGGAGTAAGCGCTGCACAATTCAAAGTAGTACTCCACCAGTTCGCGAAAAGGGAGATAGGTGGCGGCTTGAAGTGCGCAAAGCTCAACGCCAACAATGAAGATGCCATCTTCAAGCTCTATAAAGCGTGAGTTCGAGAATCGTTTTGACGAAACGTGGCATTGACAGTTCATTGCATAGCGCGCATTCCTGCGATCAAACACCATCACCTCGAGGGAATCATTTGCGCCGAGGGAAACATCATGTTTGGTGAGCCATTCTGCGGCTGCGTCAAGGAGCGTTCCGGTGGGACATGATCCGTAAATCGCGGCAGGGTTACAGGACTCGATGCCTTTCGCAGACACCGAATGCACGGCCTGGTAGACCGCTTTTGCAGTGGTATGCGACAATACGATACTCATGGTATATATCGTGTCAGCTAATGCCGTGTTGATGGCGCTGAGTGAAAAAGTCGTTTTAGAGGTCTAACCAAATGCTGTCCAAAAGCTTGACGCAATTATGAGTTGGTATGCCCTAAATAAAAGTTTTCGCAGCTTAGCTATAGCATATAACTACTCAATTGCTGCACATTTGATTGTGATGCATCACCATCCAACAACGAATTACGTGTCGGGAATTGGCCAAAATCGTTCAAAATGAGGGTTCAGAATTTGTGATGGCAGATCTATCTGTGGAACGTAGGGCGGCCCCGCTGCGGGGTTTCCCGCTGCGGGGCCGCTCGTGAGCGGGGCCATGCTTGTCGCAGGCGTTTCTACTTGGCAAACAGGTTCTTGAGGTTGAACTCGGCTTGGACGGTGCGGAGCATGAGGTCGGTGTCGTCGAGGCCCAGGTGCTGCTCGTTGGCGTCGGCGGCGAGGGTTCCACGGCGGCGCGCCCAGTTCTCGAGCGCGGCGGGGGCGGACTCGCGGGGGAGCGAGCGGACGTCGGCATCCAGGCTGCGGCAGATCTGGCGCGAGTCGATGACGATGATCTTGCCGGCGCGGCGTGCCTCGGCGTAGCCGTCCAGGTGGATCTTGAACCAGCTGTCCTCAAAGGCGGCGTTGTGTGCCATGTACGGGTACTTCTTCATAAGCTTGAGCAGCTGCTTTTGCAGCTCTTTGTTCTCGCGGAAGGGCGTTTTGCCGTCGATGTCGTCCCAGGTGATGTGGTGGATATTCGACAGCGGCACATCCTCGCCGCGGTAGATATCGGGCAGGCCGCAGTAGTGTGCCTCGGCGTCGTGCGGGACGGCGTCGCTGGTGAGCTCCATGATCTCCCAGCCCACGTTGATGATGTAGCCGCGCTCGGGTGCACGGCCGGTGGTCTCGATGTCGATGCCGAGCACGGTGCCTTGGATAGGCTTGCGGGCGTACGCCACGCCGAGCGCGTCGCGGTCGCCGCGGATCTCGCGCATGACGGACGCGGCGGTGCGCTTTTGCATCTTGCCGATGGCGGCGCAGGTGTCGGCGTCGGACAGACCGCGCGAAAGCGTCGCGGGCGTCACGTTGCGCAGGCGCGCCTCGCCAATCTGGTCGCACAGGTCGCGGTTGCGGTCAGCCAGGTCGCGCACGGTGGCAAAGTCGAAGCTGGGGTCGCCCTCGACGGTAAAGTACTCGGTTTCGAGCACCTTAAGGGCCTCTTCGCCCTTCTGGCGCTCGGACTCCATGGCGCCATGATCGCCATAGATAAACATGGGAATAAACGGCTGGCGCTCGTATTCGAGTGCTTGTGAAACGTTCATATAACTGCTCCTTGGATGGGCCGCGTCGTGCGGCTTTGAGTCATTAAGATGTGGCGAGATGATAGTTTACCATGGGCAACTATTGGCATCGCGCCTAGGATAACTACAATACCCTAGTTGACCGCTAGGACTTTTACAATGCTGCCGAAAGACACGAAAGGTTCCATCCGTCATGGGTTTGTTGATTGATATTCTGCTCGACGCCGGCAAGGACACGCTCTCGCTGGTGCCGTTTTTGTTGGTGACATATCTGGCCCTCGAGACGCTCGAGCATGTTGCGGGCAACCGCGTTAACGGCGCCATCAAGCGTGCCGGAGCCGCGGGCCCCGTGGTTGGCTCGTTGCTGGGCATGGTGCCGCAGTGCGGCTTTTCGGCCATTGCGTCCAACTTCTATTCCTCCCGCGTCATCACGCTGGGCACCCTGATGGCCGTCTACCTTGCCACCAGCGACGAAGCCATCCCGCTGCTGGTGTCCATGCCGGCCTACTGGGATAAGCTGGCTG
>URTD01000116.1 GCA_900550735.1 uncultured Collinsella sp. | reverse complement strand
ACCCTCCCCTGCAGCAGCCGCAGCCGCGGCGGCCTTTTCGGCCGCGGCCTTGCGCGCCTTGGCCTCGGCAGCGGCACGCACCTTCATGGCTTTCTCGCGCGCGGCCTTCACCTCGGGCGTGATAACGCTCATGGGTTCGGCAGTCGAGACCTGGTAGAAAAAGCCCTTAAAGTCAATCTGCATATCGGTGATGGCAAGACCGAATAGGTCGTGCGCCTCGTTTTCAAACGGGAATACCGCCGGATAGTACGAGCTGATGGACGGAATCTCCTGATACTGGTCGATGCCCTCAACCACCAGGTTCTCGATCGCATAGCTGCCGTCCTGCGCAATATGCTCCTGAGCAGCACGAACGTCGATAAACGTATAGACCAGGCGATACGATCCGTCGTCCACACAGCGCTCGGCATGCATCTGCACAAAGCGCGCGCCGGTACCTTTGAGCGCCTGCACATGCGGCAACAGCTCATCGATCCCGACGGTAGTGTAGATTGCCTTTTGCATTACTCGGCCTCCTTTGCAGCGGCGGGCGTCCCGGCAGGTGCGTCGCCAGCGGCAGGCGCGTCGCCGGCCCCCGCAGCAGCCACAAACCCGTCCTCGCCCAGCTCAACGCCACCGTCCCAGGTAGCGGCGCCGCCCACGGTGAGCGGATCGCCGCCGGCGCGCATCACGGCCTCCTTCTGGTCCAGGATGCCACACGCCTCCACGATGGCATCGATCACCGTCTCGGGGCGAACGGCGCACCCGGGCGCGTACACGTCCACGGGAATCGCGCGGTCCACGCCGCCGATCACGTTATAGGCATCGCGGAACACGCCGCCCGAACACGCGCAGATACCGCATGCCACCACACACTTGGGCTCGAGCATCTGGTTGTAGATCTGGCGCACGACAGGCAGGTTCTGGGCATTGACCGACCCCGTCACCAAAAAGATATCCGCATGCTTGGGGTTGCCGGTGTTGACCACGCCAAAGCGCTCCGCATCGAACAGCGGCGTGAGCGAGGCCAGCACCTCGATATCGCATCCGTTGCAGCTCGAACCGTCGTAATGAATAACCCACGGCGAGCGCGACATTTTATGATCCATGGATGCCGCCTCCTAAATAAATACGTCAACGAGGATAGGCATAAGGTTGAGCAGGCCAAACACCAGCGCCACGCCCCATCCGAGCCTAAAGCAGCTGCGCCAGGTGCTGCGCGCGAAGGTGTTGTCGATCAGGACCTCGACAAAATACGTCGCGGCCATCACGACCAGGGCTACAACCCAGCTCACCGGGTTGTCCCAAACAAAGAACATGCCCACCCACATCAAAAACAGCACGGTCTCGCACCAGTGCATAAGGGTCATCTTGGCCAGCGTGCCGCCGCTCATCTCGGTGGCGACGCCCTGGACAATCTCCTGATGCGCGTGATGCGAGTACGAAAGGTCAAACGGCGACTTGCGCAGCTTGATGGTAAGCACCGCGAGCAGCGCGAGGAAAATGGGCGCGCTGTACACGACGATGGGGGCCGACTGCCCCGTCACGGCAATGGAATCGAAGCTGTCGGTGGCAAGGTACAGGCCCACGCTCATCAGCAGAACGGCGGGCTCGTAACTCATGACCTGCAGCAGCTCACGGTCGGCGCCGACCTGGGCAAACGGACTTTGCGTCGAGGCGGACGCCAGCACCACAAAGATCGCGGCGAGCGTCACCATAAAAGCGCACAGCAGCGTGTTGGAGCCCGACACAAAGATGCCGCCGCCAACGACGGTAAAGATGAGCGCGCACGCCATGTAGGTATCGTCCATGGTGTTTACGCTGGCAGGGGCTTTGCGCAGGAGCTTGGCAACGTCGTAGAAGGGCTGCAGCAGGCGCGGGCCCACGCGGCCCTGCATGCGGGCCGAAAGCTTACGGTCAACGCCGTCGATCAGGCCACCCACAAACGGCGCCAGCAAGGCAAACGCCACGGTGCCAATAAAAATGCCCACGACGCCCGAACCCTCGAAATACTTGCCGCGCAGCACCGAGGGCGCGCTCATGGCAAGTCTCTCGGGCCCAATCCACGCGCAACACAGCAGCGCAAACAAGATGATGCTGCAGCACACGACGCTACCCGCGGGGCCAATACGCTTCTCGCCAAGGGCGTCCTCCGAGTACCAATTGCGCTTTTCGGCCTTCACCTCGTGCCCCATCGAGCCGCGGAAATGGCGATATTTGTCGGTTCCCACGCCCGAAAGATATACGTTTACATGCGGTTTGTTGCTCACTCGGAATGAAGTCAGCAGCACCACGGCGATAAACGCCACGATAACCACCATCAGGTACATGGCGTCCTTGCCAATAACGTACGGCACGCGGCCAAACACCATGGCCAAGTAAGGCGACACCAGACCGCTCGAGATAACCGGGAACGCCACGCAGCACAGAATCAGCAGCGCGGCGATGGTGTTGAGGGCCATCCATTCGGTCTTATGGACATTGACCTCAACGTTTTGAGCCGTGGGGTCGACACCCGAAAGCTTGGCAAGCCACTTGCCCCAGAAGAAGAACGTCGCGGCCGAGCCAAAGGCAAGCACCATGATCATGAGCACGTTGCCGGTCTGCGCGAACGCCACCAGAGCGCCCCACTTGGACACGAGCATGCCAAACGGCGCCACAAACATGCCCATGATGCCCAGCATCATCAGGCGCGTCAGGTGCGGCATGCGGCTGAACATACCGTCCATGTCCTCGATATTGCGGCTGCCGATATGATGCTCGGCCGTGCCCACGCACAGGAACAGCAGCGACTTTGCCACCGTGTGGAACAGGATCAGGAAGATGGCCGCCCATACGGCCTCGGGCGCGCCGACACCCAAGCAAGCACTGATGAGGCCCAAGTTGGAAATGGTGGAGTACGCGAGCACGCGCTTGGCATTGCTCTGCGAGATGGCCATAAGGGCAGCGAGCAAAAACGTGATGGCGCCCACGCTCGTGACCATAAAGCCGGTCACGGGATAGATGGCATAGAGCGGGCTCAGCTTGACCATCAGGAACACGCCGGCTTTGACCATGGTTGACGAGTGCAGCAGGGCGCTCGTGGGCGTGGGGGCAACCATGGCACCCAACAGCCAAGTGTGGAACGGCATCTGTGCGGCCTTGGTGAGCGCGGCGAGCGACAACAGGATGACCGGCATCACCAGCAGCGCGGACTGCGCGGTTCCGGCGCCGGAAAGCTCAATCATGCCCGAGATGGTCAGCGGCATGCCGCTCACGTGCAGGTACATGAGTCCGGCCAAAAACGCGATGCCGCCCAGCATGTTGAGGATGATCTGGGTAAAGGCGTTTTTAATGGCCTCGGGCGTGCGCGTGTAGCCAATCATAAGGAACGAGCACACGGTGGTGATTTCCCAGCCGCAGAACAGCCACTCAAGGTTGTCGCTCGTCACGATGACGAACATGGCCGAGAGGAACAGGAACATAAGCGCCAGGAACTGCGGGCGACGGTCGGGCGCGGTCTGCCCGCGCAGCGCGGCCTCGTGCTCGTCATGGGCCTGGAAGTCCTTCATGTAGCCCAGGGCATACACGCAGATAAGGCTGCCGACAATGCCGACGGCGAGGACCATGATTACGCTCATGTAGTCCAGGTAGAGCGGGGTTGCGGTGACGGCTTCGGTCGCGGGCAGCGTCATGGCTGCAAAGGCAAGCGAGCCCACCAGCTGGACTATGCCGAGCACCGTGGTGAGCGCGTTCCTATATTTGTACGCGTTGTACAGGATGACGGCGCACAGGATGACGTCGATGACGGAGCTGATGATCGAGAGCACATGCGAGGTGCCGGAGGCAACCTCAAAGCTCTGCGGACCCATGCCAAAAAACATGACGGCGACTACAACTGTCACCGCCATAATAATGCCGGAACCTATGAGCCCCACCGCATCGCGGGCGCGGTCGCCGCGCGCGAACAGCATGACCAGCGCCGGTACCAGCGGAAACAGGGTAAGGAAATACAGTAGCGTCATACCATCACTCCCCCATGCAAAAACGCTGCAATTGTCTAACGTTATAGCTCAATTGATGAGTAGCGGCAGCGGGTTTTCGGTCAACTGGGGAGTTTTAGGCGTACGGGGCAAGGAGCCTGTCCGCATTGGAGTAGAGGGGCGGCAAGAAAAATGCGCCCCTGTGGGCGCACCATCCCGTTTGCTATTCCGCCTTTTTAACGCGCGGCTTGCGACCGCGCGGCTTATCGACCAGTGCGGACTCACCGCTCTCGCGGTACTGACGGCACCAAGCCTTGACCGAAGACTCGCTGGGAATCTTGTGCTTGATCATGGCCTCGCGAACCGTCAAGCCGTTTTCCAGACGGTACTTAACCACAGCGAGCTTTACCTCGTACGAATAGGTGTGATGATGCGAACCGGCATTGAGAACGGCGTCGGCACCGCCCACGGCATACGCGCGGGCCCACTGACGAGCCGTGGCCTGGGGAATGCCAAGCTCCGCAGCGAGGGCGCGATGACCGACCCCCTCTTGGAGGATCTCGACGGCGCGCTGCCTAACCTCGGGCGCATGCGTGCGAGTCCTAGTTGCTTCCGACATACCTGCCACTTCTTAGCCTTAACCGTTAATCTGCTTTCTTACGTGCAAGTTAGATAGTAGCATTTTACTGTTTGCTCAAAGCAGTTAATTAAAATAGACGCGGCGTTATCTGGGCATTTGGCACCAAATTACGACATTTCTTTATCGATTATTTACGCTGGTAGCTGACTCGCAGCTAATCGTCATTCGCTTGTCAACAAAATTGGCATCTCTTTATGTCCTTTGGTATAGAGGATATAGTTATTAACCCCTCCCACAATATTTTTGAGTGATCTGCAAGGCAGTAGACGTCCTCACTCCTCATGATTACCGTGCATTGCCATCCACCGGAGCAAAACAAAAAGGGCGGGACCTGCTGCGCTTGCAGGCCCCGCACCGGTTGGCACCCGACGGGACACAGCCGGGCGAAACGGATCCGTGCTACCGTCCCGCCTGGCCGCGATGTTCAACTACAGCTCGTTGGCCGCGTGATACGCCGTGCGAATGGCGCTCGCAATGTCGGCGGTGCGCTCACCCGAGCAGTCGCCCACGCAGGTCACGGGCACCGTCACGCCATCCAGGTCAAACGCGTTGGCCTTGGAGCCCACGGCCATCACCACGTAATCGCAGGCGATCTTCACCGGCTCCTCGGCGCCGTCCTCGGTGGTGCGAACAGCCTCCACGCCCTCGTCGGTAATGGCGGTCAGGCGGGTCTTCACGTGCTGCTCCACGTTGTGCTCTGCAAAGTCGCTCATAATCAGCGGCAGAATGGTCTCGGACTCGCCCGCGGCAATCTTGTCGAGCATCTCCACGATCGCCACCTCGCAGCCGTGCTGCAGCAGGTACTCGGCAGTCTCGGTGCCCACCAGGCCACCGCCAATGACGGCGACGCGGCCGCTGAGCTCCACCTTGCCGGCCAGCACGTCCCAGCTCGAAACGACCTTGTCCGAGTCGGCACCCGGAACGGGGATGACCACGTCGTGCGCTCCCACAGCCACAATCGCGGCGTCGGCGGCGTTGAGGTCCTCAGCGGTAGCGGCATGGCTGAGCTCAACCTTCACGCCCAGGCCAGGCAGAATCTTCTCGTAGTACTCGACCGAGCGCATGATTTCGTCCTTGCGCGGAGGCGCAGCCGCCAGCACAATCTGGCCGCCCAAGTGATCGCTCGCCTCGTAGATGGTCACGTCGTAGCCGCGCTTGGCCGCCACGCGCGCGGCCTCCAGGCCGGCGATGCCGCCGCCCACCACGGCGATCTTCTTGTCGCCCTCGCCCGGCTTGATGGCGATGGTCGCCTCGTCACCGTTCTCGGCATTGAGCACGCACGAGATGTACTTGCGGTTTTGAATCGCGTCGACGCAGCCCTTGTTGCAGTTGAGGCACTCGCGGATGGGCTCACCCGTGGCGGCCTTCAGCGCAATGTCGGGGTCGCACATGAGCGATCGGCCATAGGCGATGATGTCAGCCGAGCCATCCTCCAGGATCTTCTCGCCGGCCTCGACCGAGACAACGCGGCCGACGGTGGCCACCGGCACGGAGACCAGAGCCTTGACGCGCTCGGCCACGGGCAACGTCCAGTTGTAGGGCATGGCGCCCATGGGCGGAATGGTGTCGCCCATGTTGCCGGTGTGGTTGGCCTGTGCAACCTGGATCATGTCGATGCCCGCGCCCTCGAGCAGCTTGGCAAACTCGCAGGCCTCGTCGGGCTGCAGGCCGCCCTTGCCGCGCGGCGTGCCGTCGGGGTTCTCCATGATCACGGGGAGCTTGTACTCCACCATCAGCTGCGGCGCGGCCTCCTTAATGGCGGCGACGACCTCCAGCGC
>URTD01000115.1 GCA_900550735.1 uncultured Collinsella sp. | reverse complement strand
CAGACGGGTGCCGTCGGGCTCGGGGCGCTCGTCGCGCGGGCCCCACAGCAGCACGGGCAAGCCGAGCTCGCGGGCAAGGCGGGCGCAGACATACTCGGTACCAAAGTTGGCGTGGCAGAGCATGATGCCGTCGACGCCCTCGGCGCGGAACTTCTCGACGATAGGCGCGATATGGCTGTCGTCGAACAGCAGGCCCTCGTCGTTGATGTCGTCGATATCCACGATCTCGACGCCGATCTCGCGCAGGCGATCAGCCGTAAGGCCGCGATACTTGATCGCGTCCGGCGCGCTAAAGATACTGCGGCGCGTGGGCACAAAGCCAAGCTTGATCTTATCCATGTACGTCCTCCCCTAGTCACATGTTCAGTAAACAGACGCATGTTTCGTTTTGTTCTGTTTACTAAATGTTTTACTCTTCTGTTTAGAAGTTTAGCGCGAAATACCCGTAGGCGGTAGAGAAATCAGCCTAAACGGTATGTAAACGAACTGAACATACAAGGGAAACAAAAAGAGGACCCCGAAGGATCCTCTTCTGAATGACGCTATGTTTACTGCCCTAGTGTGCTTTGGCACGCCGCAGACGATGCCGCCTTCGCCTAGATTTCGCGCACGCTCTGGCGCTCGACAAAATAGGTCGACACGGCGGTCTTGCAGGTGTAGCTCTTGGGGTTGCGGATGTTGCCCACCAGGCGGCGCACCGCGATCTCACCCACCTCGTGCTTGGGAACATGCACCGTGGTGAGCGGCGGGTTGGAGAAGGCGCCCAGAGATAGGTCGTCAAAGCCGATGATCGAGACATCCTCGGGCACGCGAATGCCGTGCTCGTTGAACGCGCGCATGGCACCCACGGCGAGCACGTCGTTCTCGGCAAAGAAAGCCGTCGGCAGGTCGTCGTGCGAGGCATTGTCGAGCCACGCGCCCATGTCGCGATAAGCGCCCTCGAGCGTGGTGCCCAGCGTGACGCGCCATGCCGGGTTTGCCTCGAGGTCCGCATCCTCAAGCGCTTGGCGATAGCCGCGCTCGCGGTCCTTAAAGTTGCGGATACGAAGGTCGCCCGCCAGATAGCCGATTTGCTTGTGACCTTTCTCGATAAGGTAGTCCACGGCACGCAGCACCGAATCGGTATTGGCAATGACCACGGCATCGAAGTACTGGCGGTCGCTCCAGCCATCGAGCACAATCAGGTGGGCGGCGGCGTTAGCGAACAGGGCGTAGTCTTCCTCGCCCAGTTCGGTACCCATCAGCACGATGGCGGCGGACGGGTCGGCGATCAGGCCCTCGACCTGCGGGCGCACGGCGTCCAGGTCGCTAAAGTCGAGCGAGACAAAGCTCGTGCTCATGCCGTGGCGACGCGCCTGGCGCTCCACGCCCTCGATGACTGCGGGATGAAAGGTGCTCTCGTCCAGGATGGCGCCTGTCTTGCGCGCGAGCACAAACTGAATGCTCTCGAGCTGCGTCGACTGCTGATAACCGAGCGATTGCGCGCACTCCAGGATGACCTTGGCGGTTTCCTCGCTCACGCTGCGCTTGCGGTTGAGCGCGTTGGACACGGTTGCGGGCGAAAAACCGGTGATGCGGCTGATCTCGCGGACACTTGCTTTGGCCATTGTTCCCCCTAGTAACGGTCGCGGTCGAGCATCGTGGCCTGACCGCCCCGTGACTCGACAACTAAACGACCGCAAATTCAATCTAAACAGAATAGTAAATGTTTAATAGCTAGTTTAGCCTGTTGTCAAGCGAAGCGGCGCGACTATTCCCCCAACGGGCGTATTTGTCCATCTTAACGTTATTACGCAAGGTCTTCGCCATTGCTTGCTATTACGCGTCGGTACCATTCGAAGCTTTTCTTTTTACGTCTCTCAAACGAGCCCGCACCGCTATCGTCTCGATCGACATAGATAAACCCGTAGCGCTTACGCATCTGTCCTGTGGCGACCGAAACCAAATCGATCGGGCCCCAACAGGTATATCCCATGAGTTCCACCCCGTCGAGCTCGACGGTCTCCCTCATCGCCTCGATGTGGGCCCGCAGGTATTCAACTCGATAGTCGTCTTCTATTTCACCCGAATCTTCCGGCACATCAGGAGCACCCAAACCGTTTTCGACGATGAACAGCGGCTTTTGATAGCGATCCCAGATTTCATTCATGGTGACGCGCAGCCCTTTGGGGTCGATAAACCTCCCCCAAGGCTCCTGTTTTAGATACGGATTAGGCGCCGAGCGAAGAAGGTTCGAATCGAACTGACCTTCCGCATGCGCTTTTGCGACGCGCGTCGAGTAATACGAAAACGAGACGAAATCGACCAGGTTTGCAGCCAGTACTTCGCGGTCATCATCCCGATAGGGCACCTCAAAACCATGGCGGGCGTATTCCTTGAGAACATAGCTCGGGTACGCACCGCGCACCTGGACGTCGGTAAACATGTAATGGCTGCGATTCTCAGCCTGCGCAGCCAGCACATCGTCCGGATCACATGTAGCCGGATAGAAGACACCTGCGTTGAGCATGCAACCGATCTTCGCCCCAGGGCACAGTTCATGACACGCCCCGACCGCACGGGCGCTCGCAACCAATACATGGTGCACGGCCGTGTGAACCGTTGCATAGCGATTCTCCCCTTGCTCGAAGATGATCCCCGCCGCCATAAAGCACGCCTGCGTCATGATGTTGATCTCGTTAAAGGTCAGCCAATAATTGACCAATCCCCGATAGCGCTCGAACACGGTACGCGAATATCGCTCGAACAGGTCGACCAACCTGCGATCGCGCCATCCGCCATACGCATCGACGAGATGCATGGGGACATCATAGTGGTTGAGCGTCACCAAAGGCTCAATGTCATGCGCGCGACACGTCCTAAAAACATCCTCGTAAAAGGCAAGGCCTTCTTCATTGGGCTCGGCTTCGTCTCCTTTGGGAAAAATGCGGCTCCAGGCGATTGATAAGCGCAGGCATTTAAAACCCATCTGGGCAAACAGTTCAATATCCTGCTTGTACCTATGGTAAAAATCAATGCCCTTGCGAGCGGGATAGAAGCTGTCGGGTGCCAACGCACGCGGATCAAGGTCTCCCCGCATGACGTCCATGCGTTGATCGCCAAACGGCAGCATGTCGGAATTGGCTAAACCGCGACCGCCTTCGTTCCATCCTCCCTCGCACTGGTTTGCAGCCAGAGCCCCGCCCCATAAAAAATCTTCTCTAAACATTATGGTGTCGTCCTTTCTATCAAATTCCCGGCCCACACTGTCGAACGCAACGGACTCGGCAAGTGCCGCGCAACAGCACAGTACCGTTGCGCGGCCAAGGGGTCGGACCGCGCAACGGCTGGGGAGCATATTTGTGTAGTAGCCTCTTATGCCTCGACGGATTCAACGGCCTCAGAATCGCCGCTCTTGGACTTCAACGGCATCTTCTCCTGTCCTTCAAATCCAAAAATCATCGCCAACGCAAACGTCACGGCACCGCCAGCAAGACACCCGATGGTGCCAGGGATGATATCCTGAGCAAACATGAGCACGTTCATCCATGGGAAACCAACGCCAGTGAAGATATAGACGTTGGCATGAAGAAGGCTTACCAGCAGACCACCGACAGCACCACCAATCATGTTCCAGGCAAGAGCCTTCTTGTCGCGAAACAGGATGCCGTAGATGATGGGCTCACTCACGCGACCGAAGGCATAGGTGATGAACAAGTTCCAGCCCGTGGCTCGACTCTCCTTGTCCTTAGTGCGCAGGCCATAGGCGAGCGCGATGGCAAGCGTGGTGTAGGCTACAACCGCGGTGCCGGGGTATAAGATGGCGTCGTAACCGTTCTGGAGCGCGGCGGGCAATATGGCGGTATAGATCGGCACGTGCATGCCGGTGGCGATGATCAGATTCCAGAATGCGCCGATAACCGCGGTCGCAGCGGGACCGGCAACAGAGGCGAGCCAAATGATGAAATCGGCCACAAGGCCCATGACAAATTGGACGGCAGGGCCGCAGAGGCACAGCGCGACCGGCAACATCACGAGCACCGTACCCACGGGTACGATCAGAATGCGCAACATATCAGGCGAGATCTTCTTAAAGAAGCGCTCAACATAGGACTGGGCCCAGGTGATCAAGATGACCGGAAGAACAGCCTGGGTGTAGTTGACGAGCTGCATGGGGATGCCGAAGACGCTGAAAGGCTTTCCGTCCTCAACAATAACGAGCATGTCGGGATAAATCATCACAACAGCGATGAGCAGTGCCAGCACAGGACTCGTTTTGAACTTCTTAGCCGAGCTATAGGCGGCAAACACCGGGAAGTAGTAATACGCCGCATCGCCCACCAGGGAAAGGATCCGATACAGGTCGCTCGTTTCGGACATAAAACCGGCGCCTTCGGGCCCAAACAGAATAACGAGCATCTTGAAGATACCGGCGACACAAAAGATCGGAAGGATCGGGGTGATAGCGCCGCTCACGGCATCGAGCAGCTGATTGAAGAGGTGCTTGGGCGCCAAGCGCTCCTTCCAGCTAAGCTGAGGGCCATCGAGTTCCTCGTCAATCGATACCGTGACCTCGAATCCGCCCTGCTTACAAACCTCGTCGTAGACCTTGTCGACCGTGGGCCCGACCACCAGCTGCACCTGCCCTCCGGCGTGCACGACGCTGATGATAGACGAGATGTCCTCAAGCTTCTCATCATTCGAGAGGCTTTCATCCTTGAGGTTGAAGCGCAGGCGCGTCATGCAATGCGTAACCGAAGCCACGTTTTCCGCCCCGCCCACAGTGGAGAGAATCTGCTCTGCCACCTTTTTGTAATTTGCCATCATTGGCTCCTTTGCACAATCTTGGCTTACTGTTCGAATCGGCAAAGGTCATGCCCCGAATGGCTACGGGTTACAATCCTTTTTTGGAGATGATCCGGTTGAGATGGATCATCAGATAGAGTTCCTCCTCCTCGGAGAGCGTGGCGTCCCACGTTTCACGACAATAGGAACCGATATGCTTCACGCACTCTGCCAACTGCGGAAACTCCTCACGAAAGTTCTTGTACATCTGCATGTTGGCGCTGTTCAGCGACTCGCCGGCTTGAATGCGCTTGAACAGGTGCCGCAGATGCGTGGCATAGCGAGTGAAATCGTAGGAATCGCGGTCAACGATGATGCGAAAATCACTCTCGACGATCTCAGTGACATCTTCTAGCATATCGTCAAACTGCTTGGTGGGTTTGCTCGCGGTCTCGATGGCCTGAACAACCCGCGCATTGACGAGATTCATGGCAATGCTGGCAATCTCATCCTTGGGAAGCCGCTCTCCGAGCTCCTTCTCGAGTCGCATGACGATAAACTGGGCAGCCTTGTATTCCTTCGGATACGTCTCCCGCACTTCATAGGCAAGAGGCATCGCGATGCGGACCCCCTTTTGGGCTCGCGCAACGGCAAACGACAGGTGATCAGCCATGAACAGCGTCGCATTGGTCGAGAGGTCGTAGGGCAGTTCGTTGGCAACGATGTCCATAACTTTCGCCGCAAACATCACGATATCCGAGGGAAGATCCCTCATGACATCTTGTCCTTTAGGATCAATGTCGTAAAACGTATGCTCGATTTTAGAAAGAGGGAGCTCTCGAGGAAAATCTCCGCCGAAACCGACGCCCCTGCCCATGGCGATGACATCTCGCCCCTGTCCGTCACGGCAAAGAACCGCGTTGTTGTTAAGCTTTTTAATTGCAAGCATGGTGAACCTCCTTTCAAGAACACTCACAGAAAAAGGCATGATAGCCAATAGCAGTGCTATTGCGGTCATGCCTTACGTAACAATCCGTGTTGTATTGCTCTTGGGCATGCCTCCACACAGGAGTAACAATCCAAGATGCAGAATGCATTATAGCGCTCTCCCCGCCCCGGGGACCATCGGGCTGGCGAACGGTAGATGTCGGCCCGCCAGCCTTGATTATCGACTTTATCCGAACACCTCCCACATTCATCCGCACATGTGCGGATGAATGTGGGAACCCGATACCCTGAGGGCCGGATCGGCCGGCCCCGGGAGATCGGAGGACGGCATGTCCGGAAAGAAGAAAAGGGGCTCCGCGAGGGCGGTCCCGAGGGCCTACGGAAGGCTCACGAGGCACGAGCGGGACACGGTCCAGAGGATGCTGGAGCGCAGGGCATCGTGCAGGGAGATCGCGAGGGAGCTGGGCAGGTCGCCCTCGACGGTGAGCGCCGAGGTGGCGTCGCACAGGTTCGTGACGGCGCCGAAGGCCAGGCGCGGCGAGCGCGTGGACGCCTCCGCCGACCTGTCGGCGGCCTGCCCGCGCCTGGCGGCATGGCCGCGATGCTGCAACGGCTGCGGCCGGGAAGTGATGATTGCCCGTTCCAAAGCGGAAAAAAATATCCGACAGATTCAGCGCCCCG
>URTD01000114.1 GCA_900550735.1 uncultured Collinsella sp. | reverse complement strand
CTGACGGTGTGGCCCACAACACCGTGACGCCCGTCATCCGCCGCGTCGACTCTCGCGGAAATGCCGGCGGCGAAATCTACGAGGCCTACCTGGCGCTTCGCTGCAACATCACGACCGACGAGCATCCGCTGGGCGTGTTCCACCCGCATGCCGAGTACCACCACATTAAGAAGGAGAACATCGGCCTGATCGAGGTCATGGGCCTGGCCATTCTGCCGCCGCGCCTGGTTCCCGAGCTTGGCGCTGTCCGTGAGCATCTGCTGGCAGCCAAGGTCGATGCCAGCTACGATCTTGCCGGTGCGCTCGAGGTCGATGATCTTTGTCGCAGCCATGCCGCGTGGGCCGAGGACGTCTTTGCTCGCCGCGCCGACGAGCTTACGGCCGACAACGCCATCGATATCCTGCACGAGGAGGTCGGCGTGGTGTTTGGCCACGTGCTCGACAACGCCGGCGTCTTTAAGTGGGACGAGGCGGGACGCGCCGCCCAGCAGCGCTTTATCGACTCGCTGTAGCACGCGAGCTCGAACGCACGCACTTAACAAATAGCGCCTACACGACAACGGCGCCCGCCGGCAACATCGCCGGCGGGCGCCGTTTTCTGATGCAAGGGTAGCTAATTTGCACCAAAACAAGGAGTGTTCCAAACTGCCGGCAGAGAAGGAACGTCCCCAGGTGCCGACCTAAACTCCCGCATTATTCGATGGAAAAGCGTGGTTGCCTCACACATTATTCGATGGAAAAACGTGGTTTACTCCCACATTTTTCGATGGAAAGACCGAGACGGTCTTATACTAACCATGATCGTTAGGAGGCAGTATGCAGCGACAGCTAATGGACGAACTCATCGCTTGGAAATCTAGGGCAAACCGCAAGCCCCTCCTGCTTAAGGGGGCCCGCCAGACGGGAAAAACCTAGCTTCTCAACGAATTCGCAGGCCAGCAGTATCAAAACGTCATCCGTTTTGACTTTATGCTCGAACCGGGCGCACGCTCGCTGTTCGACGGAAGCCTTGACCCCAAACGCATCATCTCCCAGATAGAGCTCCTGCGCGGCCAGACCATAACGCCGACAGACACACTCATCATCTTCGACGAAATCCAAGAGGCACCGCATGGCATCACCTCGCTCAAATACTTCAACGAGCTGGCGCCGGAATACCATATCGTGGCAGCCGGCTCCTATATGGGGCTCGCGCTCCGACGCGAAAACGAGTCGTTCCCCGTCGGCAAGATTGACCAGCTCACCATGCGCCCCATGGGGTTTGTCGAGTTCGTTCGTGCCGTCGATGGCGATCCGCTCGCAGATGCCATCCTTGCCGCAGACATGGACCTGCTGGCAAACGTTTCCGAAAAGCTCGAGCGCCTGCTCAAGGAATACCTCGTTGTCGGTGGCATGCCAGAAGTTGTCTCCGCTTTCGCCGCCTCCCACGATTTCATCGAGGCCCGCAGGCTTCAGCAGCAAATCATCGAAGCTTACGAATCCGATTTTGGCAAGCATGCGCCAGCCCGCATCGTCGAGCGCATGAGGCTGGTTTGGAAATCCCTTCCCGGCCAGCTCGCAAAGGAAAACAAGAAGTTCGTCTACGGTGCGCTCCGTCCCGGGGCGCGCGCACGCGATTTCGAGGAAAGCCTCCAGTGGCTCACGGACTACGGAATCGTTCATAAGGTACCACGTGTTTCCGCCCTAAGAGCACCGCTCACAAGCTACGAGGATCTCTCGGGCTTCAAGCTGTTCTGCATCGACACCGGCATCCTCGGAGCACTCTCCGGCCTCTCTCCGGCCATCGTTCTTAACGGATCCGCTGTTTTTACCGAGTTCAAAGGTTCGCTGACCGAACAATACGTCGCGCAGGAGCTTTTGCTCCAAGGCAAAACTCCCGCGTATTGGTCATCCTCCTCCGGCAATGCCGAAACCGACTTTGCCATCGACCATGCGGGAACCGTGCTTCCGCTTGAGGTCAAGGCGGCAGAGAACCTTAAAGCGAAGAGTCTGAAAATAGCCTGCGAAAAATTCAAACTCGAGCGTTGCGTGAGGAGCTCCCTGGCGGCATATAGAGACGAGGGCATGCTCATCAATATTCCGCTTTGGGAGATTGGGCAGATCGACAAGCTGGCATAGGCGCTGTGGGGACGCCCCGCAAGGACTGTTCCCAGGTGCCGGCAGAAAAGGAACGTCCCCAGGTGCCGGCTGTTGAGTTGCGGTGGAATAGGGACTGTTTGGTGCCCGAAAGGGCGATTGTAGTCCGTATTTCACCGCAAATTATTTAGAGGGTGCTGAGAGTGGGGGTCCAGGCGATGGTGGGAGTCGCGCCGTCGAGAACCTCGTTGATGGTGGCGGCCATACCGGCGAGTAGGCTGTTCTCGCTTACGGTGAGCGCATCGTAGCCACCGGCGCGCATGAGCTCGCGAATCACCACGGCGCCGGCCAGAATCACGCCCGCGCGCTTGGGCTGCACGCCCGGCAGCGCAGCGATACCCTCCACATCCAGCGTAGATATACGATCGATGGCGGCCGAGATCTGCTCCATCGAAAGCTCGCGCAGGTGCACAAAGCTCGAGTCGTACGGCTCCAGTTCGTGGACCAGCGCCACGAGCGTGGTGACGGTACCGCCCACCGCGACGAGGCGCTCGGCGCGCTCAAAGTCGCTGGGCAGGCCCTCAAAATAGGCGGAGAACTGCTCGCCCGCCCACGCGGCGGCAACCGCAAGCTCGTTCGTCGACGGCGGCAGCGCAGAGAAAAACCGCTCGGTCACGCGACGGCAACCGATGTCCAGCGAGCGCGTTCCCTCCAGCGCAAAGACCCCGCGCTCCGGCGCGTACACGCCCGTCGCGAGCTCCGTGGAGCCGCCGCCCGAATCGGCGACGATAATGCGTTCACCGGCAAAGTCGTGCGCCACGCCAAAAAATGTCAGGCGCGCCTCGACCTCGCCCGGAATCACCTGTGGCTCAAGCCCCAAATCGCGCAGGCCGTCCAGCAGCAGCGCAGCGTTGGACGCATCGCGCGCGGCACTCGTGCACGTGGTGCAGACGCACGCGGCCCCAAAGGCACGCGCCTCGTCCACAAACATGCGGCATGCGGCGAGCACGCGCTCGACCGCCGCCTCGCAAAAGCGGCCCGTCGCGTCCACGCCCTCGCCCAGATCGGTAATCTCGGTATGCTTGGACGATTCCACGATCGCCCCGCCCTCGACCTGGGCCAACACCAGTCGCGACGACACCGTTCCCAGGTCGATCGCGGCTACCTTATAGCGTTTGCAATTTGTCATTGCGGGCTCCCCTCCGGGCGCTATTTGCCGTTTGACACGACCGTCTGGCCCTCGACACCGTTAAACCCAAACAGCATGTCGAGCGCCTGGATGTACCACGGCGCGTCCTTACCGACTTCTTCGATTTCCTTGGCAACTTCGCTGGCCTTCTTGGCGTTTGAAGACTTCTGGCTCGACGAAGGATCCGAATCGTCGTCCAGGCCCTGCACTTCAATCCTCTTCTCGCCTGGCATCACCAGGCCCAAGTCCTCGGATGCCGCATCCTTGATACCCTCCTCCGAGAGCAGCTTGTCGACGCTTTTTTGCAGGTCGTCGTTATATTGCTCGCGAATCTCAACCTGCTTGGCCAAGATGTCGCTCGAGCGTTTTGCCACATACAGGTCGCGCACGGGGAAATACAGGCTCACGAGCGCCAGGGCAACGACAATGCCAACAAACAGCCCTCGCTGAGGACCGTGGGTAAAGTCGTAGATTGCCTTGACCACCGCGTTGTCGTTGGCGTAGTGCATAAAGTCCGAGCCCGAAAAACGGTTCGAGGGCCTGCTCGACCTATCGTGCGTTTGAGCCGACGAGCGCTGAGCATGCGACGAACGTGCCGGGCGCACTGGTCCATCTGTCGAAGTATTCACTTGAGCATTGGGGCGCGAGGTACTTGTCGGGCGTTGCATGGAGCGGTCGGCGCCGGCGTAGGCGGACCCACCGAGCTGCACCGTGCGCGCACGGCGAGGCGACGGCTCACGCGAACCGGCGGAATAGTACCTGTTGTCGTAAATCTGATCCATGTGCGCCTTGTGCGGTTGAGGTTTGTTTGCGCTAAGTCCTTTAGTTATAGCACGAGCGCGCACACCGCCTTCGACAGCCTTTGCTCGACATAAAAAAGGCGCTGAGCCATATGGCCCAGCGCCCACAGCGCTTTGCGGCGTCCAGCCAAGGCGGGGGCGGAACCGAGTCAGCCTCCCCCTCGCCAAATTCGCCCGTTTAGCGAATGTTGTAGAACGCGGCCTTGCCGGCGTAGCGCGCGCTGCCCTCGAGCTCGTCCTCGATGCGGATGAGCTGGTTGTACTTGGCGATGCGGTCGCTGCGGCACGGGGCGCCCGACTTGATCTGGCCGGCGTTGACGCCCACGACCAGGTCGGCGATCGTGGAGTCCTCGGTCTCGCCGGAGCGGTGGCTCACGATGCAAGCGTAACCGGCCTCCTTGGCGGTCTCGATGGCCTCCAGCGACTCGGTGAGCGTGCCGATCTGGTTGACCTTGACCAGGATCGCGTTGGCGGCACCCAGCTCGATGCCCTTCTTGAGGCGCTCGGTGTTGGTGACGAACAGGTCGTCGCCCTTGTCGCCAATGCGGTCGGTCAGCGCCTTCCAGCCGTCCCAGTCCTCCTCGGCCATGCCGTCCTCGATGGAGATGATGGGATAGGTGTCGACGAGCTTCTCCCAGTAATCGACCATCTGGGCGCTCGTGTACTCAACGCCCTCGCCCTTGAGCTCGTACATACCGGTCTCAGCGTTGTAGAACTCGGTGGACGCCGGATCCATGGCGTACATAAAGTCGACGCCGGGCTTAAAGCCAGCCTTCTCGACGGCCTTGGTGATGTACTCGAACGGCTCGGCATTGGTCTTAAGGTTGGGGGCAAAGCCGCCCTCGTCGCCCACACCGCCGCCCAGGCCGGCCTCGTGCAGCACGCCCTTGAGGGTGTGGTAGACCTCGGCGCACCAACGCAGGCCCTCGGCAAAGCTCGGGGCGCCCACCGGCATGATCATGAACTCCTGGAAGTCGACGTTATTATCGGCATGCACGCCGCCGTTGAGAATGTTCATCATAGGCGTGGGCAGCAGGTGGGCGTTGACGCCACCCAGGTACTGGTACAGCGACAGGCCCGCCGACTCGGCAGCGGCGCGCGCGGTGGCCAGCGACACGCCCAGGATGGCGTTGGCACCGAGCTTGGTCTTGTTGGGGGTACCGTCCGCGGCAATCAGCGCGGCATCGACAGCGCGCTGGTCGAAGGCGTCGAGGCCCACGACGGCGTTAGCGCACTCGTTGTTGACGTGCTCGACGGCCTGCGAAACGCCCTTGCCCAGATAGCGGCCCTTGTCGCCATCGCGCAGCTCGCAAGCCTCAAAGGCACCGGTCGAAGCGCCCGAAGGCACCATCGCGCGACCGAAGCTACCGTCCTCGAGCACAACCTCGACCTCGACGGTGGGATTGCCGCGGCTGTCGAGCACCTCGCGACCGTAAACGTCCAAAATATCGCTCATGTTGTCTCCCTCTCACTTGGAAACGTAGTGGATGCAAGCGACCTGCTGACCGTGCACCATCGGTGCGTCTCCGTAAGTTAGCCATGTCGCACTTTTTGCATTATGCCCTAAGTTAGCCGAGGGATACACTTGATTTTCGAAAAATTTAGCGGGAACGATGAGGCGTGTCAGCCCGTCGTTCCCGCAGTCTTACTCCTCCGCCTTTGCGGCATCCCACAGGTCGTTGAGGCCGTGGGTCGAAAGCTCGGCAAGATCCACGTGGGCATCGGCCGCCATCTGCTCCATCGCAGCCCAGCGACGGCGAAACTTGGCCGTGCTCGCGCGCAGGGCGCTCTCGGCGTCGATACCCTCCTTGCGCGCGACGTTGACCAGGGCAAAGAGCAGATCGCCAAACTCCATTTCGCGCTCGGGCGAGCCAGGGGCCTCGGCCTCAAACTCGGCACGCTCCTCGGCGACCTCGTCCCACACATCCTGGACCGTCTCCCACTCAAAGCCTACGGCAGCCGCCTTGCGCGACACCTTCTGCGCCTGCATCAGCGCCGGCAGATGCGTGGGCACGCCGTCGAGCAGGCCCTCGGGCGCAGCCTCGCCTGCCGCCACGGCCTTGTCCTTGGCAGCCCTCTCGGCAAGCTTGACCTCGTCCCAAATCTTGAGTACCTCGTCGGAACTGTCGGCATCTACATCGCCAAACACGTGCGGATGACGGCGGATGAGCTTGGCATCGATATCACGCGCCACGTCGGCCAGCGTAAACTCGCCGGCGTCCGCCGCAATCTGCGCATGCAGCACGACCTGCATGAGCACGTCGCCCAGCTCCTCGCGTAGGTGAACCGCGTCGTCCGCCTCGATGCAGTCGAGTGCCTCGTAGGCCTCCTCGATCATGTTCTTGCCGATGCTGCG
>URTD01000113.1 GCA_900550735.1 uncultured Collinsella sp. | reverse complement strand
ATTGCAAGGAACGCCACGCGATGCAAGCCCCAATTTTCAAGAATTTTGAAAAGAGTTTTTCGAGACCATTTCGAGCAAATCCCACCGGTTTCATAGGAGTAAACTTGCCCCACTGCAAATCCTCGAAAGGACCGTCATGAAAGAACTCTCCAACCGCACGGCAAGATTTACCGATTCGGTCATCCGCCGCATGACACGCATCTCCAATAAGTACGGCGCTGTCAATCTCTCGCAGGGCTTCCCTGACTTCGATCCCCC
Source organism: uncultured Collinsella sp. (assembly GCA_900550735.1). Classification (GTDB taxonomy): domain Bacteria; phylum Actinomycetota; class Coriobacteriia; order Coriobacteriales; family Coriobacteriaceae; genus Collinsella. The sequence continues at coordinate 6,202 of URTD01000113.1, read as the reverse complement.
GGCGCAGCTGCTCAACAGCCTGAGCACCATCGCCGCCGATCCCAAGCCGCTCTATCACCAGTACTCCATCACCTGGGGCTCCCAGGCCATGCGCGAGGCGCTCGCCGCCAAACAGGAGCACTTTATGGGCATGCCGGTGAACCCCAACGAGAATATCGTAGTCACCTGCGGCTCTACCGAGGCCATGATGGCCGCCATGATGACGGTCACCAACCCCGGCGACAAGGTCGTCATCTTCTCGCCGTTCTACGAGAACTACGGCGCCGACACGATCCTTTCGGGTGCCGAGCCCATCTACGTGCCGCTCAACCCGCCCACATTCGACTTTGACCGCGAGACACTTGAGGCGGCCTTCCGCGACAACGACCCCAAGGCCATCGTCCTGTGCAACCCTTCCAACCCCTGCGGCAAGGTCTTTACACGCGATGAGCTCACCTTTATCGCCGACCTCTGCAAAAAGTACGACACCTACTGCATCACCGACGAGGTCTACGAGCACATCGTCTACGCGCCCCACGAGCACGTCTATATGGCCACGCTGCCCGGCATGTTTGAGCGCACCATCAGCTGCAGCTCGCTGTCCAAGACCTACTCCATCACCGGCTGGCGTCTGGGCTACACTATCGCCCCTGCCGAAATCACCGAGCGCATCAAAAAGGTCCACGACTTCCTCACCGTGGGCGCCGCCGCTCCCCTGCAGGAAGCCGTCGTCACCGCCCTCAAATTCGACGACAGCTATTACGATGAGGTCCTCGACCTCTACACCGCCAAGCGCGACCTGTTCTGCCAGGGACTCGACAGCATCGGTCTTGAGCATAACGTGCCGCAGGGCGCCTACTACGTCATGATGGACATCTCTGAGTTTGGCTATGACAGCGACCTCGAATTCTGCGAGGACCTCGCGTCTAAGGTGGGTGTGGGCGCCGTGCCCGGCTCGAGCTTCTTCCGCGAGCCCGTCAACCACCTGATTCGTTTCCACTTTGCCAAGCGAGACGAGACGCTTAACGCGGCGCTGGAGAACCTCAAGTCGCTACGTGATAAAATCAAGCCGCGCGGGTAAGGACGGCCCGGCAACTAAAGTAACCAAAGAAGCCCCGCACCGCCCGCCGCGTTGCGAGGCTTCTTTCTATAGCGCTTTCTTAAATGGTTTAGAGCTCTATACTTTAGTCACGGAGCAACTCGTCCCAGAGAAAGGAATACTATGGCAGAGCAGCAGCTTATCGGAGCGCTCGAGGCCGGCGGCACCAAGATGGTCTGCGCCACGGGCTATGCGGACGGTACGGTCCTGGAGCGTGAGCAGATCGCGACCACGACCCCGCAGGAGACCGTCGAGGCCGTCAACGCGTGGTTTGCCGACAAGGGCATCGCCGCGCTGGGCATCGGCGCCTTTGGCCCCACCGCAGTCAACCCTGCCTCGCCCCAATACGGCAAGATCCTGGAGACGCCCAAAACGGCATGGCGCTACTTTGACCTGCTGGGCACTATCCAAAACGAGCTCAATATCCCCTGCGGCTACGATACCGACGTCAACGTCGCCTGCCTAGGCGAGGTCACGTTTGGTTGCGCCAAGGGCCTTACCGATGTGGTCTACCTGACCATCGGCACCGGCGTGGGCGCCGGCGTGCTCTCGGGCGGTAAGCTCGTGCACGGCATGATGCATCCCGAGGCCGGCCACATCCTGGTCACGCGCGACCCGCGCGACACCATCGGCGAGCATAGCGCCTGCCCCTTCCACGACAACTGCCTCGAGGGCCTCATCGCCGGCCCCGGCGTTAAAAAGCGCTGGGATGGCAAGAGCGCCGGAGACATGGCCGATGACCCGGAGGCCATGGACCTGCTCGCCGGCTATCTGGCACAAGCACTCATGACCTACACGCTGTGCTACGCGCCGCAAAAGATCATCATCGGCGGCGGCGTGGCCGACCACACCCCCATCGTGCCGCTCGCACGCAAGAAGTGCGCCGAGATGCTCAACGGCTATATCGTCACGCCCGAGGTCAACGACATCGATAACTACATCGTCAACAACAGCCTCGAGGGCAAGCAGGGCATTATGGGCTGCCTGGCCCTGGGCGCACAGGCGCTTCAGTAGCAGACGCACCCACAGGGCGTGGCGCGCTCGGCAAATCCAACCTACGGAACGACGCCACCACGCCCCATATAAGCCCTCAAATAAAAAAGGCCGCCTAGGACAAACAATACGTCCTAGGCGGCCTTTTTGGCGCACATCAGCGACCGTAAGAGATATCGGAGCACAACGCCCGTTGCCGCTCCACAGCAGTCGATCATCACATCGGTGATCATGCCGGCGCGTCCCGGCACAAAGAGCTGAATCGTCTCGTCGATCGAGGGAATCAGCAGCAGGAACACCGCCGTGGGCAGCAGCACGTCAAAGGTGCGCCGGCCCTCAAGATCAAAGGCGTGCGTTGCCAGGATGCCGAGCACCATATACTCGGTAAAATGCGCGCACTTGCGAACAACAAAGTTGGTCACCCATGCATATGGAAGTCCCACGCCGTGCAGGAAACCGCGGATAGTTTCCATGACCGTTAGACTCAGCGAGCCCGACCCCGAGCCGGGAACCAGCGAATTGCCCCAGATCAAGAGCGCCATCAGGCAGGTCACGACCGCCCATTTTCGATTGATCTTAACCATGCAGAAGTTATGCCTCCGCGCGGAGCGGCGCAAAGCTGGCGGTACCGCCCTCGATAACGCTCAGATAGGCACGGCCCGTACGCTTGGCGGTAGAGGACCGCAGGCGCTCGATCTCTTCCTCGAGGATCTGATTGACGCGCTCGTGACGACGATTTTCCATAATGCCGGCGGCAATAGCCTCGGCCCGCTCGATGCTCTCGCGCGAGATACGGGCGGTATCCTCGGGGAGCACAGCGCTGTGACGGCCGACATAGGCGGGGGCAGCAGACTGAGGGGCAGCGACGGGAGCGGGCGCTACAACAGGAGCGGGCTCGTCAATCTCATCCAGAATCGCGGTGGCGGCGGCCCACATGTCCTCGTGGCCCGAATAATCGGCCATGGGGACATCGACCTCGAGCGAGGCGTCCGGAAGGTCGCCGGTGTCGATGCGATCTTGGGCATCAATCGATGCGGTGATGGCTGCAGGCTCATCGAGGTCATCGAGATCGATGTCCGCGGCACCGGAGATGATAGGCATGCTGGCGAGGTTTGCATTGTACGGCGCAGCCTCGGCCGCCTGCTGCTGGGCAGGAGCGCCCCACAGTGAGCTTTCGGCGGCACGGCGGGCGGCAACGGCCTCCTCGTCCGCGGCCATGGCTTCATCAACGTACGAATTGTCGGCAGAAGCGTTCGCGTCCGCCGAGGTAGCACTGTAGGCGTTATTGGCTGCCGCGTTGGCGACGAGTGCCACGAAAGCCGCCGTGCTGCCCGCAGGGGCGGCCTGGGAGCCAGATACGGCGCGTGCCGCGGCGGCGATGTCGTCGCGATTGAAGGAGCCGGTCTGCCCGCCGTTGGTGAGCTCGTCGATGGCGACTTGATAGACGTCGCGCGAGTGTGCAGGGTCGCAGCTCACCGGCGAATCGTCGTCGAGCATACTGTCGATCATGGACCAAGCCTCGTCCTCGTCCATAGCATCTGCGGCTCGAGCGATGGTAGGGACACCATCATCGGTATGACGGCGCTGGAACGCACCAGTCAGGCCGGAAAGGAATGCCGAGGTAGACTGCTCCGACTGAGCCTGAGAAGCAGAAGCGGTAGCATAAGGAGTCGCATCCTGCTGCTGAGCTGGAATCGAGGCGGTCTTGAACTCGCTTTGATGCTGATTGAGATTGGCGGCACCGCCCATGGCATCGGGCTGGAACAGACGCTCTTCACGCTGCGCATGGTACTCGGAGATACCCAGCGAGGCGGCATAGATACCCACGCCCGCCACCGCGCCCACGGCGAAGGGAACCGCACCCGCCACGACCGTCTCGTTCACCGACGAAAACGGTAGCGTCGCGGCATACATAACCACGGGAGCGGCAAGGCCGATCCCGCACGAAAGTCCGGCAAGGACTGCTCGTTGTGTTGCATCAGAAGAAGCCATGAGCTCTCCCCATCTTCCAGCACCCAAATCGCATCATTCAGTTGGCTGCGCGAGAGAAGATGAAGCGGGGCTATGCCCCAAAGCAACGGTATATGGTTCGTTTCATCTGCGTTATCCGTCGCGAAGCTTAAAAGCTATTATGCGAAACCGCCCAGTCGATTGCAAGCGACGATGTCGGATTGAAACGGGAAACCTGCTGCTTGCCAGTCTTATGGTCAAAAATAAGCGCGGATACGCGATATGGAAAAGGGCCGAGGCGCAAGCCCCGACCCTTTATCGCATTGATGGCTATCGCTGCGCGTGGATGACAGCCTAGAACGTCTGCTCGTAGTCGCTGTGCTTTTTGGCCGAACGCACCAGGAACTCCTGGTTGGTGTTGGTGCCTTTAAGACCCTTAATGAACGACGCGGCTGCGCGCTCGGTGTTGTTCATGCCGGCAAGAATGCGACGCAGACCAAAGACAAACGGACGCATCTGCTCGTCGACCAACAGGTCCTCGTTACGCGTACCGGAGGCAACGGGGTCGATAGCCGGGAAGATGCGGCGGTCGGCCAGTTCGCGATCGAGCTTAAGCTCCATGTTGCCGGTGCCCTTGAACTCCTCAAAGATGACCTCGTCCATCTTGGAACCGGTGTCGATGAGGGCAGAGGCCAGGATGGTGAGCGAGCCACCGTTCTCGATATTACGGGCTGCACCCAGGAAGCGCTTGGGAGGATACAGTGCCGCCGAATCGACGCCGCCCGAAAGGATGCGGCCCGAGGCGGGCGCCGCCAAGTTGTAGGCGCGGGCAAGACGCGTGATGGAGTCGAGCACCACCACAACATCGCCGCCCAGCTCCACGATGCGCTTGGCGCGCTCGATGACAAGCTCTGCCACGCGAGTGTGGTTGTCGGCGGGCATATCGAAGGTCGACGCCACAACCTCACCCTTGATGGAACGCTGCATATCGGTGACCTCTTCGGGGCGCTCGTCGACGAGCAAACAGATGAGGTGCACCTCGGGGTTGTTAATCGAGATAGACTGGCAGATCTTCTTGAGGATCGTGGTCTTGCCGGCCTTGGGCGGGGACACGATCAGGCCACGCTGACCCTTGCCAATCGGCGACACGATGTCGATGGCGCGACCGGTAATGGAGTCCTTGCCGTGCTCCATGCGCAGCGGCTCATTGGGATAGACCGGGGTGAGGTCGCCGAACTTGGGACGGTTGCGAATCTGCTCGGGGTCCAGACCGTTGACGGTCGTGATTTTGGCGAGGCCGGCGCGCTTGTCGCCGCCGCGCGAAGGACGCAGCGAGCCCTCTATGACGTCGCCCGTGCGCAGGCGCGCGGAGCGGATGAGGTAGGCGGGCACGAAGGCGTCGTCGTTGGACTTCATGTAGCCATGGGCGTGGATGATGCCGGAGTTGTCCGGGCGAATCTGCAGAATGCCCTTGATGTCGCGGAAGCCCTCGGCCTTCGCGGCGGTGGTGTAGATCTCTTCGACGAGTTCGGCCTTCTTCTTGCCGGTCGTCTCAATCTCGAACTCCTTGGCCTTCTCACGCAGCTCGACGACCTTCATGGCCGCGAGCTCCTCGCGCGAAAGCGTGGGTTCGGTGGGGGCGGCATTACGCTCCTTATTGCGCTGCTTGCGATCGCGCTGACGGTTGCGGCGGTCGTTGTTACGGTCGTCCTTGCGTTCGTTGCGCTCGTCATTGCGCTTGTGTTGGCGACGGTTGGGGCGAGCGCCGTCTTCGCCCTCGGCGGGCGCGGCACCATCGGTTGCGGTGGCGTCAACATTGGCCGCAGCGGCGTCATTGGCCTCGGCGCCGGAATCAATCTGCGCTTCGACATCAGCCTGATGCTCGGACGCCTTGGCCTTAGCGGACTTCTTACGACCGCGCTTGGGCTTCTCGGACGCAGGCCGTTCGACGTCTTGGGGCTCGGCGGCATCAGTCGATGCATCGACGGTCGTCTCGGCGGAATCCTCGGACGCACCCTTCTTGGCAGTCTTGGCCTTGGACGTGCGCTTAGCAGCAGTACGATGGCTGCGACCAGGACGGACGTCGGCGGGCTCGACATCGGCAGAAACGGCCTCGGAAGTCGTAGCATCCTGGACGGGTGCATCGGCAGCGGTTGCAGACTCGGCGGTCGCCGCAGCATC
>URTD01000112.1 GCA_900550735.1 uncultured Collinsella sp. | reverse complement strand
CCGACCGGGCCGCGCGGCAAGGAGATATATTGCCAGACCGGAGGGGCGCCGTGGGCGGGAATTCCACTCTTCACAAGTCCTACACAATACATCGCTTCCTATATATGTCATAGAAAGGCTGGTGCAGAAATACTGCACGTATCAGATGATGACCCTTCGGTTAAGAGATATATAAAGATCGGTCACCTGTAAGTGTTTATCTACCCGCGCTTTTAGCAATGTAAACCGCGCTTCAGATAAAAAGAGGGAGCGCCGCGCACAACGCGACACTCCCCTAGCGATTCAAGAGAATCTATTAGGCCTCGAGAGCCTTCTTGGCGATGGTAGCCAGCTCGTTGAAGGACTCGATGTCCTCGTAAGCCATCTGAGCCAGGACCTTGCGGTCGAGCTCGATGCCGGCAACCTTCAGGCCGTGCATGAACTGAGAATAAGAGATGTCGTTCAGACGAGCAGCAGCGTTGATACGAGTGATCCAGAGAGAACGGATCTCGCGCTTCTTATTGCGGCGATCACGATACTGATACTGCAGAGAGTGCTGGACCTGCTCTTTAGCATGCTTGTAAGTACGCGAAGCGGCACCGTAGTAACCCTTCGCACGGTGCATAACGGTACGGCGCTTCTTCTTGGCGGCAACAGCGCGCTTAATACGTGCCATGTTCTATCAACTCCTAGACGGTAAAACGAAAAACGGGAACGCGAACTTAGGCGAGACGCGACTTGATGACCTTGCGGTCGGCAGCGGCGATCTCGGTCTCCTGACGGAAGCCACGCTTACGCTTGGTGGACTTCTTGCTCAGGATGTGGCTCTTGAAAGCCTTGGCGCGCATAAGCTTGCCGGTGCCAGTCTTGCGGAAACGCTTCTTGGTGCCGCTGTGGGACTTCATCTTAGGCATGAAATACTCCTTAATCGGTTACAGAACACTAGTTACTTGGTATCGCTTGCCGCTTTATCCTCATCGAAGGCGCCCTTAATCGGGGCGAGCAGCATAAGCATGTTACGGCCTTCCATCTTAGGCTTAGACTCGACCGTAGCGTAAGGCTTGAGATCCTCGGCGAGACGCTCGAGAACGTTAAGGCCCTGCTCCGGGTGAGCCATCTCACGGCCGCGGAACATGATGGTGATCTTAACGCGTGCGCCCTTCTTGAGGAAACGCAGAACGTGGCCCTTCTTGGTCTCGTAGTCGCCAACGTCGATCTTGGGTCGGAACTTCATTTCCTTGACCTCGACCTTGGACTGGTTCTTACGAGCAGCCTTGGCCTTCATGGCCTGCTGGTACTTGAACTTACCGTAGTCCATGACCTTGCAGACCGGCGGCTCCGCGTTGGGAGCGATCTCGACCAGGTCGAGACCCTGATCGTCGGCGACACGCTGGGCATCGCGGATGGCGAACAGGCCGAGCTGAGAGCCATCGACGCCAATCAAACGGCACGAAGATGCAGTAATCTCGTCGTTGATGCGGGTGTCATCAGACTTAGCTATTTTCCCTACCTCCATTCATAAAAAAATAACCCGGCGCTTCTCAGCAACCAGGTCGTACACATAGACTTCCTCGATTTGAGGAAGGGAATCTAAGTTGTATGACCAGTCAGCTGCTCATTGGCGCCAAAAGGTGGGAACCCTCGGGTTCCTCTTTAGGGCATTGCGGGAACAACGCCTTGCGAATAATAACACGTACAGCGCGTTATCACATTACGTACACGAAAAAGGGGGCCGCAACCCCCTTGAACGCTCACTTGCATGTATGGTGCCCGAGGCGAGACTCGAAGGGCCTTCGCTTCGCGAAGCCCCGGGCTTCGGGCGCGCGGCGCCCTCGCCACGCTCCGCTACAAACAGGCCACAGGTCTGTTTGCTTAACGCTTCGCGCGCTCACGCGAGTTCGGCACGAAAAAGGGGGCCGCAACCCCCCCCTCGAACGCTCATTTGCATGTATGGTGCCCGAGGCGAGACTCGAACTCGCACGTTGTTGCCAACGGTGGATTTTGAGTCCACTACGTCTGCCAATTCCGCCACTCGGGCACGTAATGCGTGAGTTAGTTTATCACAGCTTTCTACCGATTAGTCCGAAAATGGAACTTCGAGCATTTCGATGAGTTCGACCGTGCGGAGCATCTCGCGCTGACGGCATCCGCGACCGTCGACCGAAGCCTCACCCATCTGGTTATCGTAAGGGTCCTCGCGCATGCCGTCGAAAGAGGGCTCAAACTCTGCCTGGAATCGATTGTTGGCCACCATACGCCATGGGTCGAGATTGCCAAAGTAGTGACGGCGGCGCCACTCCTCCCCCATCCTGCGAGCAGAAGATCCAAATGACACGTCGGCGTTGAGCCAACCGGTCTGCGGCGTATAGAACTCTGCCCAGTCGTGCGACCCCACCGAATCGGGCGCAACGTAGAGGCCGCTCTGCCAACGGGCAGGCACGCCCGCGATACGGCACATGGTGATAAACGTGAGCGCCATAACGCCGCAATCGCCGCGGAGCGAATGCGCGCAGTCATCGGCAATAGATCCCAAAAGCAAGTACGGCGGCTGATAGCGATAGTCGATATACTGCGTCAGGCAATCATAGATAGCACGGGCGCGATCGAGCGGATCCTCGAGTCCGCCAACAACGCTGGCCGTCAGCTGCTGCAGATACGGCGTAAATGCAATGTGCGGACGGTCCTCGGAAATATCCTCGGGCAGAGGCGCGTCCATACGCGGATGAACCGGAAGTGTGCCACCGTAGACATCACAATAAGCAGCATCGATGTGATAACGATAAGTCACCGAGAATGAGCGCTCACTCGAAGAAGACCACGAGGCGGTACGCGCCGAAGCGTTCGCGGGAGCAACAGCACCCTCCGGCGTCATGTCGAGAATCTCGACCTGAGACTGTTGGCGGCAGGTGGCGGCTACGGGAAGCCAAGCGCGAACGGTCTCCCCCTCTAGAGCGCCGGGGACAGACAAGGACGCCTTAAGCGTAATAACGCGAGTCAATCCGTTTTGTGACTCCATCTCCTTGAGCATCTCGTTGCGCAGTGCAATTCCGTCCGTAGGATCGGGACGCATGCCGGGGACCTCTTTGGGATATACGCGAAGCGAATCGAGGAAGTTGTCGAGAACGAACAGCTCGCCATCGATAAAGCGCCAGTCAATACGCTTACGGTCAATCAGATCGTCAAACTGCTCCTCGGTAAACTCAGGCCACTCCTCGCGAATCATCGCAATAGCCCGATCGCGCGACACCGAAAAATGAAGCGGCGTCTCAAGCATGCGATACCGCTCGGCACGAACGCAGGCAGCAAGCGAGGGATCGGGATTCTGCCCCAAAAGACGATCACAAGCCGCAACAGCCTGCGTCAAATATCCGGCATCCTTGAGACGAAGAATCTCGGGCGGCAGTCCAATATCGAGATGACGGAAATCATCACAGCAAACATCAACAGAGCAACCAACAGGACCCTCGTCAATGACCTTCCCATCCGAAGGCAGCACATTAATAACAGCCATACCAAACTCCAAGTCATTAGAACTCTTGAAGCCCATTGTAGCGAGATAAAAAAGAAAGCCCCAATAAAGGAACCCTCAACACCGATAAACGGTACCTCTAAAAATGAATTCAGCCCAGTAACCCTGTAGCGAGTTAACAAAGGAGGCCCCGTTTCCCCGGAGCTGATTCCGTCGCGCGACTTCTGGCGAAGCCAGTAGCCACCTTAATTCAGACTCGTAACCCTGCGGCGTTAAACGAAGGAAGCCCCGTCTCCCGGAACTGTTTCCTTGGCGCGACTTCTGGCGAAGCCAGGTGAGCGCAAAGGAAACAGTGTAGGGAGACGGGGCTTCCGGTGGGAAGTTTAGCGACGCTTACGCCTTGTTGACGGAGCCAAACTCCTCCATGAGCTCCTTGGTGCGGGCAACGATGTTCTCGCGACCAGGCTTGAGGAGCTTGCGGGGGTCAAAGCCCTTGCCCTGCTGATCCTTGCCAGCCTCGATATACTCGCGAACGCCCTTGGCGAAGACGAGCTGCAGATCGGTGTTGACGTTGATCTTGGAGATACCCAGGGAGATGGCCTTCTTGATCTGATCCTCGGGGATGCCGGTGCCACCGTGCAGGACGAGGGGCAGGTCGCCGGTCTGAGCCTTAATCTCGCCCAGGCGCTCGAAGGAAAGGCCAGCCCAGTCGGCAGGGTACACGCCGTGGATGTTGCCGATACCGCAGGCGAGGAAGTCGACGCCCAGGTCAGCAATCTGCTTGCACTCAGCAGGATCAGCGAGCTCGCCGCTGGAGGTCACGCCGTCCTCGGTGCCGCCGATGCCGCCGACCTCGGCCTCGATGGACATGCCCTTGGAGTGGGCAAGCTCAACGAGCTCCTTGGTGCGGTCGAGGTTAAGCTGGAAGGTCTCCTCGTGAGAGCCGTCATACATGATGGACGTGAAGCCGGCCTCGATGCACTTGAAGCAGTCCTCGTAAGAACCGTGATCGAGGTGAAGGGCGACGGGAACGGTAACGCCCGTGGCCTCGACGGCAGCCTTGACCATGTCGGCGCAGACCTTGAAACCGCCCATCCACTTAGCGGCACCAGCGGTGCACTGAAGGATCAGCGGAGACTTGGCCTCCTCGGCGGCCTGGAGAATAGCCAGGGTCCACTCGAGGTTGTTGGTGTTGAAGGCACCGAGACCGTACTTGCCGGCCTCGGCCTTCTTGAGCATGTCTGCTGCGTTGACGAGCATAAAAGAAACCTCCTGTAAGGTTGCTCCGATAACGCCTGAGATTTTACCACGACATACCCGAGCATAAACGTTCGTTTGTTCACGAATACCATCCGATTGGACAAATTTTGACCGTTTGCCCCACAGAATCGACCCACTGGGGAAAATAGCTTGACGATTGAGCGGTCTTCGTGGTTCGAAAGACGGTTTCGAGCCTACATCTGCATAAACGGATTCTGCATAAGTTCGCGCGCCATCGTGGTCGAATCGCCATGGCCCGTCAAGCAAACGGTATCGGGCGGAAGCGTCTTGGCAAGTTTGGAGAGCGAGCGCATAATCGCCGCCTCGTCACCGCCGGAAAGATCGGTACGACCGTGGCTGCCCGGGAAAAGCGTGTCGCCCACAAAGGCGATGTTCCCCTGCTCGGTGGCAGCAAACAAGACGATCCCGCCCGGCGTATGCCCTGGTGTCTCGATCACCTGCAGGCAGATATCTCCCACCTCGAGAGTATCGCCCTCGGCGAGCAGGCGCGTCGGCTCCCCAGGGTCGGGCGTCTCAATGCCCCACATAGCTCGCTGTTCCTCGATGTTCGCATGCGGCACCGCCACATCCTTAGCACACAGCTCATACTGACAGCCCTCGCCAACGGTAGTTCGCACGCCGGCAATACCACCAACATGATCGGCATGGCCATGAGTGCATACAGCGCCAAGCATGTGTACGCCGGGATGCTTAGCTCGAATATGCTCCACCAGGCGCTCGCCTTCCCATGCGGGGTCGATAATCACACACTCATTGTCCGAAATAACAGCATAGCTATTGGTCTGAATGGGACCGTTTACAAGCGTCTCGATCTCGACCGATCCCTTGGGAGTTAAATCCAAGGATACAGCGCTCATATCCCTCTCCTCTCTATAGAACTCGAGGCATCGAACGATGCCTCGAGTGTAGCGAATATCGATAATGTGGCACGTTCGTCGCGACTAAACGCGGCGCTTAAGCTGGGCTCCACCCTCGCCGGGCATCAGGCGGCGCGCGTCGTAGACCGAGTCAACGCTGCTGATAGAGGCCAGCAGCGGATCCAGGCCACTCGCGTCCGAGATCTCGACCATAAAGCGCAGGGTTGCAATACCCTCGCGGTTAGTCGACGTGGCGGCAGAAAGGATATTGCCGCCCGCATCGCCAATGGCAATGGTGACATCCTTGAGCAGGCCCATGCGGTCCAGGCATTCGACCACGATCTCGACCTGGAAGAGGGTGTCGGCAGCGCCGTCCCACTCCACTTCGATCATGCGCTCGGGATGCTCCATAAGACCCTTGACGTTGGGACAGTTGGCGCGATGCACCGAAACGCCACGGCCGCGCGTGATGAAGCCGACGATATCGTCGCCCGTCACCGGATTGCAGCAATGCGCCAGACGAACCAGCAGCCCGCTGTTGCTCTCGCCCTTGACGAGAATGCCGTTGCTGGCGCTCTTGCCGCGCTTTTGCGGCTTGCGGTTGGAGCCGCGGGCCGGCTGTTTCACGACCTCGGCGATAGCCTCGGCCTTGGTGACCTGTTCCTCGGGCTTGGGGTCCAAGATTTGCTCGACCTTGTTACCCACAGCGCGCGGGGCAACCTTGCCGGCGCCGACGGCGGCAAACAGGTCCTCGAGCTGCTTGTAGTTAAACTGCTCCGCCACGGCGTTGAGCGCACGCGTGGATCGCGGCGTAGAGATGCCATACCCGCGCTTGCGCAGGTCCTTGGCCAGTATATCGCGGCCGGCAGCAGCGTCGTCGTCCTTGGTCGCGGCGGCAAAATAGCGGCGGATCTTTGACTTGGCTGAAGGTGTCTTAACGATCTTGAGCC
>URTD01000111.1 GCA_900550735.1 uncultured Collinsella sp. | reverse complement strand
TTGCCGCCGTTAGCGGGAATAATGTCGCAGAACAGGTCGCACCAGCGCGTGGTGAGCGAATGCGACACGGCGTCGGTCACGATATGTTCGTCGGCCGGGTCCACAAAGGCGCAGAACTGGTAGACCGGTGCGTCAAAGGCGTGCTCAAACGGCTCCTCGTGGTAGACGATTCCCGCGTTGCTGCCAGCCGTCACCACGCGCTCGGACAGGCGGTTCACAAACGAGTTCTCGCCCTGCATGCACAGCGAGTCGTAGCGCCCCTGCGCCACCTGGTCCACAATCACCGCGACGTCGTCCGGATCGATCGGACAGCTGCGGTAAACCCCCTCGGCATCAAAGCAGTGCTGACCCGAGAGCGTAATGTACGCATCCCAACCCAGGTCGAACAGCCAGTCCGGTATCTGGTAGGTCGGGCGACCCGTGGCGATCACGCACGCAATCCCCTGCTCGTGAAAGCTATCGAGCACCTGCTGCGCCGACGCCGGAATCCGGTGCGTCTTAAAGCTCAGCAGCGTGCCGTCGATATCGAAAAATGCGGCCTTGATCATCCTCGTCTACTCCTCGCCCTCGAGCTTTTCGCTCGCCTCGAGCCACGCCATCTCCAGCTCGTCCATGGCGGCGTGAGCCTCGTCGATCTTTGCCTGCTGCTCGCCGAGCGCCGTGTAGTTGGTGGGATCGACTTGGGCCATTGCTGCCTCGGCCTCCTCAACGCGGGTGCGCTGCGTCTCCATCTTGCGCTCGAGCGAACTCACCTCGCGGCGGAGCTTCTGGCGCTCGGCGTTGGACAGGCCGTTGGGCTGACCGCTCGACTTGGGCTTTTCGGCCGCAGCTGCCGCGGCACCGGTGTCGAACGTGCCGGTCTTGGCGCTCGGCGCGCCCACGGGCTCGCCCTCGGCGGTAGCGTTGCACAGGCGCAGGTACTGGTCCACGCCACCGGGCATATGCGTCAGGTGGCCGTCGAGCAGCGCCCACTGCTGGTCGGTCACGCGCTCCATCAAAAAGCGGTCGTGCGTCACCAGGATCAGCGTGCCGGGCCAGCCGTCCAGCAGGTCCTCGACAATCGCGAGCATGTCGGTATCCAGGTCGTTGCCCGGCTCGTCCAGGATGAGCACGTTGGGCTCGTCCAGAATCGTCAGCAACAGCGACAGGCGACGGCGCTGGCCGCCCGAAAGATCGCCGATGCGGCTCCAGAGCTGCTGCGTCGTAAAGCCCAGGCGCTCGCAAAGCTTCTCGGGCGAAGTCTCCTTGCCGTCGATGACGTAGTACTTCTTATAGTGGCTGAGCACCTCGCGGATCGTGTCGCCCATGTAGGGCTCGAGCTCCTCGAGCTGCTGCGACAGCACGCCAAAGCGCACTGTCTGGCCAATCTTCACGCGGCCGCGCGTGGGCGCAATTTTGCCCTGGATCACATCAAGCAGCGTCGACTTGCCAGCGCCATTCTCGCCCAAAAGACCATAGCGGTCGCCCGCACCAATGAGCCAGGTCACGTCGGAGAGTACCTGCTTGGGCGCGCCGTCGGTATCGGCATAGCCGGCGTCCACGTCGACCACGTCGATAACCTGCTTGCCTAGGCGGCTCACGGCGAGGCGCTTGAGCTCCAGCTCGTCACGCACGGGCGGCACGTCGGCGATCAGCTCGCGAGCGGCATCAACACGAAACTTGGGCTTGGTGGAACGCGCCTGGGCGCCGCGGCTCAGCCACTCCTTGCGCGCCATGTTGCGACGGCGCTCCTCGGTAACCGCGGCCATGCGGTCGCGCTCCACGCGCTGCAGGATATATGCGGAGTAACCGCCCTCGAAGGGATCGACCTGGCCGTCGTGGACCTCCCACATACTGGTGCAGACCTCGTCCAAGAACCAGCGGTCGTGCGTGACCACGAGCATGGCGCCCTGACCGCGCTGCCAGCGGGCCTTTAAGTGACGCGCGAGCCAGTTGATGGTGCGCATGTCCAGGTGGTTGGTGGGCTCGTCGAGCATGAGCACGTCGTAATCGCCGATCAGCAGGCGCGCGAGGTCCACGCGACGGCGCTGGCCGCCCGAAAGCTCGCCCACCGTGCCCTCCCAGGGCACATCGCTAATAAGGCCGGCCAGAATCTGGCGCGTACGCGGGCTCGAGGCCCACTCGTATTCAGGCGTGTCACCGACGACGGCATGATGCACGGTGTCGGTATCGACCAGGTTATCCTTTTGGCCGAGCAATCCAATCGTCGTGCCGCGGCGGTGCGTCACGCGTCCGTCATCGGGCTCCAGCGTGCCGGCGAGCACGCTCAGCAGCGTCGACTTGCCGTCGCCGTTTTTACCGACAATACCAATGCGGTCACCCTCGCCCACGCCGAGCGTCACGCTATCGAAAATATGCTTGGTGGGAAACTCTAGGCTGACGGAATCGCATCCCAAAAGAATCGCCATATGCCCTGCTCCTTCGTAGAAATTCAACATTGTCCATGATAGCAGCGAAAAGGCGGGCCGCACACGACACAAAAAGGCGGGCCATCTCCCACAAGAGATGACCCGCCTCTCCAATCAGTCCCGTGGCGACCGTGGCCACCGCGGGCCTCAAGCATGTCCCGGACTAGGAGAACATGCCGGTGAGGTAATCATTCAGCCGCTTGTCCTTGGGCCGTTGGAAAATCTCGTCAGTCTCGTCGTACTCGACCATATCGCCCATGTAGAAGAACGCCGTGCGGTTGGACACACGCGACGCCTGCTCCATGTTGTGCGTCACGATGACGATGGCGCGGTCGGCAACGATCGACGACATGAGGTCCTCGATCGCCAGCGTCGAGATGGGGTCGAGCGCCGAGCAGGGCTCGTCGAACAAGATCACGTCGGGGTTGAGCGCCAGCGTGCGCGCGATGCACAGGCGCTGCTGCTGACCGCCCGAAAGCGCATGGGCGCTCTTGTCGAGC
Source organism: uncultured Collinsella sp. (assembly GCA_900550735.1). Lineage (GTDB taxonomy): Bacteria > Actinomycetota > Coriobacteriia > Coriobacteriales > Coriobacteriaceae > Collinsella. The sequence continues at coordinate 3,631 of URTD01000111.1, read as the reverse complement.
TTGTCCTTGACCTCGTCCCACAGCGCCGCGCCGCGCAGGCTCTCCTCGACCATGCGGTCGAGCTCGTCACGGTCGGTGATGCCGTGGCGCTTGGGCGCAAACGTGATGTTGTCGCGAATGGACTTGCGGAACGGGTTGGGCTGCTGGAACACCATGCCAATGGAACGGCGCAGCTCGTAGGTGTTTTCGGTCTTGGTGTTCACGTTGCGCCCGCGATAGTTGATCTCGCCCTCCACGCGGCAGCCGCGAATCTCGCGATTCATGAGGTTGAGGCTACGCAAGAAGGTCGACTTACCGCAGCCCGAAGGCCCAATGAGCGCCGTGATCTCGCCCTTGTGGAAGTCGAGCGACGTATCATGCAGTGCATGGTGGTCGCCATAGTACACGTTGACGTCCTTGGTGGAGAGCACAACCTCGTCGCTCACGGCCTTGCCGCTCACGCGCACGCGCTTCTCGCTCTCCCCCACGCTCGACAGGAAGTCCCGGGTGTCGGACGATGCCGCTTCGGTTGCGGGCGTTACATTCATCTCGCTCATTCGGCCGTCATCTTCCTTGCCAGTTGCTTGCCCACAATGCGGGCGATTACGTTAAACAGCAGCACGCAAATCATCAGCAGTGCCGCGGTACCCCAAACGATCTGCTGGGCCTCGGGGCTGCCTTCGCCATAGATCTTGTAGATATGCACGGCGAGCGACTCGCCGGGACGGAACACGTTCCAAGCGCAGGTGGGGCTCGACAGGTTAAAGCTCAAGAAGTTCAGGCGAACCGGCGAGCTCATACCCGAGGTAAAAAGCAGTGCTGCGGCCTCGCCAAACACGCGGCCGGCCGAAAGCACGATGCCCGTCACGATGGCAGGCATGGCCTCGGGGATCAGGATGTGCAGCGTGGCCTCCCAGCGAGTGAGGCCCATGGCCAGGCACGCATCGCGCTGGGCCTGCGGCACGTCCTCGAGCGCCTGCTGGATCACGCGCACCAGGATGGGGATGTTGAACATGGTGAGCGCGACGGCGCCGGAGATGATGGAGTACTTCCAGCCCAGCTGCACCGAGAACACCAGAAAACCGAACATGCCGACGACGATGGAAGGCAGCGAGGACAACGTCTCGATGGCGGTGGAGGCGATGTCGCGGATGGGTCCGTCCGGCGCGTACTCAACCAAAAAGACCGCTCCGCCCAGGCTGATGGGCACCGAGATGATCAGGGTGATCAGCAGCAGGTAGAACGAGTCGAACAGCTGGTAGAGCACGCCGCCCTGCGTTCCGTTGGCGCGCGACGGCTCCGTGAGAAAGCCCGGCTGGAACAGCGTCGAGATGCCCTCGAACAGGATATAGGCCACCATGGAGACGACGATGAGCATGACGATGGCGACGATCGCCGTCAACACGCCCGTGGCGAAGCGGTCCTGCTTTTGGACACGCCCGAGCCTCGCCTCGTCGATGTGGATACGCGTGCTAGCCACGAGCCTTCGCCCCCTTGCGGCCGATAAGGTGGATGATCAGGATGAAGATGAGGCTCATGCCCATCAGCAGCAGACCGAGCGCCCACAGAACATCGTCCTGGGCCGAGCCCTCGGCATAGACCGCCATAGACGTGGTGAGCGTGGTGGTGATGGTGGACGCCGGCGACAGCAGTGACGTCGGCATGGCCTCGATACCGCCGATAACCATGCGCACGGCAAGCGTTTCGCCAAAGGCGCGGGTCATACCAAGGATGACCGCGGTCATGAGCGACGGCATGGCGCTCTTGAGCACCACGTGCCAGATGGTCTGCCAGCGGGTATAGCCCAGCGCGAGCGAGCCCTGTCGGTAGCTGTCGGGCACGGCGCGCAGGCCATCGACCGAAAGCGTGGTCATGGTCGGCAGGATCATGACGGCCAGCACGATGGCGCCGGGCAAGATGCCCAGGCCCGTGCTCACGTGGAAAACGCTCTTCATAAGGCCGACGACAACGTGAAAGCCGATCAGGCCAAAGACGACCGAGGGAATGCCGGTCAAAAGCTCAATAAGCGGCTGAAAGACCTTGGAGCCAAACTTAGGCCGAATCTCGACCGCAAAGATGGCAGAGCCGATGGCGATGGGCAGCGCGATGAGCGTGGAGAGCACCATGACCGCAAACGAGGTGACAATCAGGGGCAGGGCGCCGGTGTAGGGCAGGCCGCTTTCGGCTGTGTTGGCCAGGTCCCACTTGGTGCCGGTGAAGAACTCGACGACCGAAACGCCGTCCTTGAGAAAAGCCGAGAGGCCCTTTTGGGCGACCATAAAGATGAGCGCGGCAACGACAAGCGTCACGAGCGCAACGCACGCGCCCGTGACGCCCAGGCCCACGTTCTCAAGGTCGCGCTTTGGCAGCTGTTTTGCCATTGCAAACCTTTCCGGGGCGATTACTTATTTAGCGGAGACCTTGCCGCTGGCGTCCTTGACGACCTTCATGGCAGAGACGGGGATAAAGCCCTGCTCCTCGACGAGCTTGCCCTGGACGTCGTCGGAGAGCATAAACTCCAGGAAGGCCTTGGTGGCCTCGTCGGCGTCCTTGGAGCAGTACATGTGCTCGGTAGCCCAGATCTTGAAGGAGTCGTCGGTGACATTCTTGCTCTTGGGCTCGACGCCCTCGACCTTGATGGCGTTGAACTTGGAGTCATCAAAGTGCGAGAAATCGAGGTAGGAGATGGCGTTGTCGGTGCTGCCCATCTGAGTCTGGACGTCGCCGGACTTGTCGAGCTCGGCGTCACCCTTAAAGTCGACAACCTCGTCGCCAAAGACGGCGGCCTCGAAGGTGGCGCGAGTGCCGGAGCCGGCCTTGCGGTTGAGAACGACGATGGTGGCGTCGTCGCCGCCGACCTCCTTCCAGTTGGTGATCTGGCCGGAGAAGATGCCCTTGAGCTGCTCGAGGGACAGGTCGTCGACCGTCACGTTCTTGGAGACGACGGGACCCATGCCAACGACGGCGACCTCGTGGTCGACGAGGTTCTTGACCTGGTCGGCCTCGAGCTTGGTCTCGGCGAAGACGTCGGAATTACCGATGGTAACGGTGCCGGCGGCGACAGCGGTCAGGCCCTTGCCCGAACCGTTGCCCGAGCCGGAGACGGAGACGTCCGGGTTGGCATCCATGAACTTCTCGGCAGCGGCCTCGACGAGAGCCTGGAACGAGGAGGCGCCGTCGTAAGTCACCTCGCCGGAGACGGACTCGGCAGCGGCGGCGCTACCCTTGTCGGCGGCGTTGGAGCCACCGCAGCCAACGAGGCCGAGACCGACGATGCTGGCAAGACCACCAGCGAGGCCGAGGAACTGACGACGAGAATAAGCCTGATCGAGCATGATCTTCCTTTCATACATGCGACTCGCGGGCACCCCGCCCGCTTTGCTGTTTGGAAAGATACGGCCCCGACCGGGCATCGCCCGCGCCAACTACGGTTTTTTACGGGCATCTGATAGACCCTTACCGCAAGCGCGACTCGGCTTTACAAACGAATAACAAACCCGGCATTTAGCGTGGCGCGCCTTTTACACCAGAGGAAAGTAGTCATTGGAGACAGTCTTGTTTGACTAGTCATTTAAGAACGTCCCCAACGACTACCCCAGCAACGCCGATGTTTTGGCAACGACAGACACTATGACCCAATCCGAGGGCACTA
>URTD01000110.1 GCA_900550735.1 uncultured Collinsella sp. | reverse complement strand
TGTCGTGCGTGTCGACCTGCCTGAGGGCACGGTGCTATAGGAGGAATGCTATGGAGCTGAAGATTTCGATTGTGACGTGCTCGGATACGCGTGATCTTGCTCAGGACGAGGCCGGAGCCGCACTCGAGGAACTTATCGAGGCGCAGGGCTGGACGGTCGCCTCACATGTGGTCGTGCGCGACGACGTCAGCGAGATCGGTGATGCCATCGTGGAGGCCGCCGATGAGTGCCACGCCAATGTCGTGCTCACCTGCGGCGGCACGGGTCTTTCGATGCGCGACGTGACACCCGAGGCGACGCGTGCCGTCTGTGACCGCGATGTGCCGGGTATTGCCGAGGCAATCCGTGCGTACTCCATGACCAAGACACGCCGCGCTATGCTCTCGCGCGCCGTGTGCATGCAGCGTGGGTATACGCTTGTCGTAAACTTTCCCGGTTCTACGAAGGCCGCCCGCGAAAGCTGGGAGGCCATAGCAGACCAGCTGGAGCATGCGGCTCAGATGACAGCGGGCGGCGGACATACCAACTAAGCGGTTTACCTGCGGCGGGGCGACCTGAACGGCTGCTCCGCCTTTGTTTTCCGCCGAAGCGACGCCGAGGTGCACACTAGCTCGAAACTATATTCTCTGGCGAGAATAATTTCTCACTATCATTATTCGCACGAAAGTATAATCTAGTAACAGAATAAAGCCCGCGGTGGGGTACCCGGGCACAAGGTCCGAAAGGGTTGAATATGTTCGATATGGTTTCTCGCCGCGGTTTTGTCTCGCTCTCTGCTGCCGCCGCTGCTGGCCTTGGTCTTGCCGGCTGCTCGGGCAGCAAGACGTCCGAGCCGGCCGGATCCGATGCCGGTTCTGCTAAGGCATCTTCCAAGAAAGCTGTCGAGCTGCAGGTCTTTGCCGCCAACTCGCTCGAGAAGGCTCTGCCCGAGGTACAGGAACTCTACATCGAGCAGACCGGCACTACGTTTGCCGACACGCAGTTTAAGGCGTCTGGCGACCTTGTCGAGCAGATGCGCGCCGGTGCCGCCGTCGACGTGCTCATCACGGCCTCCAAGGGCACCATGGACGACGCCGAGGCCGCCGAGCTCGTCGACGCCGACACACGTGAGGACATGTTTGTCAACGACCTCGTGATCATTCGCGCCGAGGGCTCCGACACCAAGGTCGAGGCCATCGCCGACGTCGCGAATCTGGACGGCAAGATCGCCATCGGCGACGCCAAGACCGTTCCCGCCGGCAAGTACGCTAACCAGGCGCTGGCTTCCGTGGGCCTCTACACCGGCACCGAGGGCGACGACGGCGAGTATGCTTCCGAGATCGCCGACAAGGTGGCCCTGGCCGACAAAGTTGGTACCGCTGCTGCCTACGTCTCTACGGGCGACTGCGTGGCTGGTTTTGTCTATAGCTCTGACATCTTCCGCTACGACGGCATCGAGGAGGCCTTTGTGTGTCCCGAGGACTCGCACAAGCCCATCGTGTATCCGGGTGCCGTTGCCGAGAGCTCCGAGCATGCCGACGAGGCCAAGGCGTTCATCGACTTCTGCCTGACCAACAAGAAAGCCCAGAAGATTTGGGCCAAGTACGGCTTTGAGCTTTCCGAGTAGTGCGGCTTGGCGCGATAATTCCATCGTTTTGTGTTTCACTCCGTCCTTGTATTCTCTTGGAGCTTTTCGTGCTTAATAGATTCCGCATGCTTGTCGCCTGTGCTTTGACCTTCGCGCTTTGCTGGGTGCCGGGATTTGCGTTTGCTGGGGACGCTGAGGACGGGGCCCAGGTTACTGCGACCGCTCATGGGCTTTCCTATGGGATCGAGGGTTTTGAGCGGTTGGCCAAGGGGACCGCTCGTGCCATGGAGGGTCAGCCTGAGGGCTACCGGTTTCCCGTTGACGAGGACGTGGACCTTGTAGTGTCGCCTGCTGCCGATCGCGTTGTGGTGTGGATATCGCCCAAGGCGGTCGAGAAGTATGGATTGGATCCGCAGGACAACGAGTGCGTATCGGGTCTCAAGGCCCTCGTCTGTAAACTCGACAGCGCAAACTGCATGGGAGGTGCGCAGCTGGGGGACGTGGATCTTCCTTGGTATGTCACGGCGGAAACAACGTTTGTTACTGGCGGGTATACCTATAGCTTTGACGAGCGCGGTGCGGATGGGGACCGCTATGTGGTGATTGCATCAGCCTCGGGTGATGCCAAGGGCGGCGCGCGTTGGCTTGATAGCGCTCACATGGTAGAAGCATCGTCTGTCGTGTTGCGGGGTGAGCAGGGGCCCTTGACCTCTCTCGCCTCCTTTTTGGGCGACATCGACTATCGCCCGTTTTGGGTGTCCATTAAAACGAGTGGCCTTGCCCTGCTGATCTCCTTTGCGCTGGGTCTGTTCGCCGCGTGGAAGACCATGGGAACCACGAGCCGCGTGAAGGGTTTGCTCGATTCGGTCTTTACGATTCCTATGGTGCTGCCGCCCACGGTCTGCGGCTTTCTGCTCCTCATGCTGTTTGGCCGCTCGACCGGGGTGGGCCAGTGGCTCATCGCGCACGGCGTCTCGATCGTCTTTACGTGGCCCGCGGCGGTGATATCTGCCGTGGTGGTGTCGTTTCCCCTGGTCTACCGTACGGCGCTCGGTGCCTTCGAGAGTCTCGACACGCAGATGCTCGATGCGGCGCGCACGCTGGGCTGGTCCGAGCGTCGCATCTTTACCAAGCTCATGATGCCGCTTGGCTGGCCCTCGATTGCCGCCGGCACGGTGCTCGCCTTTGCCCGTGCGATGGGCGAGTTTGGCTGCACCCTGTTCTTTGCGGGAAACTACGCCGGTATTACGCAGACCATTCCCATCGCCATCTACTTTGAGTGGATGGGCGGCAACACCTCGGTGGCCCTCTTTTGGGTCGCCGTCGTGATCGTGTTCAGTTTCCTAGTCATCCTGTTCATCAACATGTACACCGCTCATTCGCAAAAGTACCGCGAACGGGGTCTTTCCCGTGCGGAGCGTAAGCAGGCCAAAGATCTCACCGGACAGGGCGATTCGCTCGACCCGGCGGGCGGCGATGCCTTGCGTATCGATCGCGGGGCGCTGGCCGAGCTCATGCGCGATGACGCCGCTTTGCAGGGAGGTCGATAGGCCATGTCGCTCGTTTTGGATATCAAAAAGCGCTATCCCGGGTTTGTGCTCGACATGCAGCTCGAGGCTGGCGAGGAGCGTGTGGCGCTGCTTGGCGCCTCCGGTTGCGGCAAGAGCTGCACGCTGCGCTGCATTGCCGGTGTGGAGACTCCCGACGAAGGCAAGATCGTCGTCAACGGCGTGACCTTTTTTGATTCGGCGGCAGGCATCAACCTGTCGCCCCAGGAGCGTAAATGCGCCCTGCTGTTCCAAAACTATCAGCTGTTTCCCAACATGACGGTGGCCGACAACGTGTGCGCCGGCGTAAAGGACGCGGGCGACGCCGCGGCGCGCAGAAAGCTTGCTGAACGCTACCTGGGCATTTTTGGCCTGGCCGATTTTGCCGACCGCTATCCCGCGCGCCTTTCGGGTGGCCAGCAGCAGCGCGTGGCGCTTGCCCGTATGGTGGCGGCGCACCCGGGCATCTTTATGTTCGACGAGCCCATGAGCGCACTCGATTCCTATCTTAAGAGCGCGCTCGAGCAGAACATGCTCGACCTGTTCGATGTGTGCAACCGCACCGTACTCTACGTGAGCCACGACATCGACGAAGCGTGCCGCCTGTGCGAGCGCATCTGCGTGATGCATAACGGACATGTTGAGGAGATCGGCTCCATCGAGGACGTGGTCCGCCGTCCGCAGACGCTGGCGGCGCTGCGTCTGACGGGCTGCAAGAACACAAGCCAGGCGCGCAAGATCGGCGACGAAGAAGTTGAGGCCCTCGATTGGGGCATGACCTTTAACGTGGGTCGCGAGGTTTCCGATAATGTGGCGTACCTGGGCATTCGCGCAAGCTACTTCCATGTTGACAATCGCGCGGAGCGGGGTCGTAACAGCTATGATTTGCACGTGGCCCGTGTGAGTGATTCGCGCTTTGAGCGGCTGGTGCTGCTGGACGTGCCGCGCGCTGATGCGCCCACGCGTCTGCAGTGGAAGGTCAACAAGGTGGGCGTGCCTGTCGACGAGCTACCGCAAGCAGGCGAGACGCTGCGCATGCACTTCGATGCGAGTAGGATCCATTTGGTTTGTCGGTAGCGCCGGGTAATGCCGTCGGGGATATAAGCCTCGGCGGCTTTGTCTTGTCGCTCGCCGAATGAGGGATGACAAACTCTCATCAATCAAGATAATTATTTATTAAACGACGGCACACGACGCTGTCGTACGAATGTCAACGGTGTTCGCATGGTCGATGACCGCTGATATAGTTGCCTTCGATAAGATAAAAGGAGGGTGCGCACATGCCGCAGACGACATACATTCGCCGCGTTGCCGCGCGCGCCCTGTATATGGCTCGGAGTCGCATATGAGCAGGTATGTTCACGGCTCCGGGAGAGACGACGCACAACTAAATAATCGACCGCAAAGCAGGTTCCCTAAAATTCCGGGTTTGAGCACGGCCGGGCAATCGTCGCCCGTCGTGCATCGATACCGCTGTTATCCGTTTTTGGTTCGAGAGGGGAACCGTCATGGCTGAAGAATTCGATTTCCATCCGATGTGGGAGAGCCTCGGCATGAATCTTGCCGACCACGACATGCTGCTGGGCGCCGTGGGCCAGATGTACGGCGATATGTTCCTGACGCAGAACAATCGCCCCAAGTCCACGTCCTACCTGGATTTTGTCGCCACCAACATCCACAGCGGCCGAATTAAGGAGATGCTCGACAAGAAGGAGGCCGGCGAGGCCACCAAGATTGTTGGCAGCTTCTGCGTCTACGTGCCCGAGGAGATTGTGCTCGCCTGCGACGGTATCCCCGTGGGTCTGTGCTCGGGTGCCGATTGGGCAACCGATAAGGTCGAGGAGCACCTGCCGCGCAACACCTGCCCGCTCATCAAGAGCTTTGCCGGCTTTAAGCTGGGCGAGGTCTGCCCCTACATTGAGTCGAGCGACTTGGTGGTGGGCGAGAACACCTGCGACGGCAAGAAGAAAGCCTACGAGTTCTTTGCCACGCAAAAGAACATGTACGTCATGGATATTCCCAACGTACACGACGAGTCGACGCTCGTGACCTGGAAGGCCGAGGTCAAGAAGCTCGCCGACAAGATCGAGGAAGAGTGTGGCGTCAAGATTACGCCCGAGCGTCTGAAGGCCGCCATCCACGCCGTCAATGAGAAGCGTCGCGCCCTGCAGCGCCTCGCTGCCACGCGCGCTGCCGACCCGGCGCCCATCAGCGGTCTAGACAGCCTGCTGACCGTTCAGGCCGCCTTTATGGATGACACGCCGCGTCTGACCGGAGCCATTAACGATATGGCGGCTGAGTGCGAGCAGCGTGTCGAGGCCGGCGAGGGCGTGGCGCCCAAGGGGACCAAGCGCATCCTGTACACCGGTACGCCCATGGCCGTGCCCAACTGGAAGCTGTTCAACCTCATCGAGAAGGCCGGTGGCGTCGTGGTGGGCGAGGAGTCCTGCACGGGCTCGCGCTACTACAAGGACCTGGTCGATGAGTCCGGTGAGACGGTTGACGAGATGCTCGACGCCATCGCCGAGCGCTACTTTAAGATCAACTGCGCCGTCTTTACGCCCAACGACCAGCGTATGAAGGACATTGTCCAGATGGCCAAGGACCTGCATGCCGACGGCATCGTCGACGTGGCCTTGCAGTTCTGCACGCTCTACGAGATGGAGTCGTTTGCCGTGGAGAAGGCCGCCGAAGAGGCCGGCATCCCGTTTATGCACATCACGACCGACTACGCCGGCGAGGATGCAGGCCAACTGCAAACCAGGATTGAGGCTTTCTTGGAAACCATTTAGGGCTATCCGGTCCAGCGGCTTCCCCAAGCACCCGATCTTGCCGTTCAAACCATCGCTTGTATACCAAAGTACGCGGCGCTCCTCTTTCACGGCAACCTCGGGCACCTGGGAAAGCCGTTTCCTTGGTTGGTTAAAAGGTTTGTTAAGGAGTTATATGTCGGAAAATATTGAGCAGCCGTTGCCGTCCACGTTTGAGGAGTTCAACGAGCAACGCAAGGCGGCGTTTATTCGCGTCAAGGATTATAAGCAGGCGGGTAATCGCCTGGTCGGTTTTCTGTGCAGCTACACGCCGCTCGAGATTATCGATGCCGCGGGGGCTGCGAGCGTGGCGCTGTGCGGCACGTCCGACGAGGTGATTCCCGAGGCCGAGAAGGTGCTGCCGGCAAACCTGTGCCCGCTCATCAAGTCTACGTATGGTTTTGCCTATTCGCAAAAGTGCCCGTTTACGTACTTTAGCGACATGATCATCGGCGAGACCACCTGCGACGGCAAGAAGAAGATGTACGAGCTACTCAACGAGCTCAAGCGCACGCACATTCTGCATCTTCCGCAGGGTCGCGATCGCGCCTACGAGCGTGAAGGCTGGTACGAGGAGTGCCGCCTGCTCAAGGAGGAGCTCGAGGGCTTCTACGGCATCACGATTACCG
>URTD01000109.1 GCA_900550735.1 uncultured Collinsella sp. | reverse complement strand
GCTTTGGCGCCATGAAGCCCGTCGGCCTCACCGACCCGCGTACCGGACGTCGCCCCTGGGCGGCGATTCAGCTGCGTGCCGAGAACAAGGAGAAGACCGCCTATAACCTGGTGGGCTTCCAGACCAACTTGACCTTTGGCGAGCAGAAGCGCGTCTTCCATATGGTGCCGGGCCTGGAGAACGCTGAGTTCTTCCGCTACGGTGTCATGCACCGCAATACCTTTGTCGACGCCCCGCATGTGCTCGATGGCACCTTTGCCGTGCCCGGTACCGGTGTGCGCCTGGCCGGTCAGATCACCGGCACCGAGGGGTACATGGAAGCCGTGGCGACAGGTCTGCTCGCGGCGCTTAACACTTATGCCGAGGCTATCGGTGCCGCGGGCGTCGAGTTGCCGCGTGTGGGCGCCCTGGGTGCGCTCGTGGGCTATGCGACCGATCCTGCCACCGTGGGCTATCAGCCCATGCATGTCAACTTTGGCCTGGTGCCGCTACTCGAGGATGGTAAGCGCCGCAGCAAGCGCGACCGCTATCAGGCCTATGCGGACCGTGCGCTCGAGGCCCTCGATGCCTACTTGGCCACGCGTTCCGACTTGTTTGGAGGCGACCGGTCATAGCCTTTGACCTGTACGACACCGTCGACTCTTTTATCGCCTATATCGCACGCGTTGAGGGGCTTTCTCCCAACACGGTGACGGCCTATGGCTCGAGACTGGAGCGCTTTGCTGCCTGGTGCGAGCGCGAGGATATTGATGCTTTCGCTGCCGACGTGCGCACCATTCGTCGCTATCTTGCTGAGCTTTCGCGTGACCAGGTGTCGGCTCGGACCCTCGCGGCGCATCTGTCTGCCATTCGCTCGCTCTATCGGTGGATGGCTGCCGAGGGGATTGTCGAGGGCGATGCGGTCTCGGCGATCGCATCGCCCAAGCTGCCGCGTGACCTGCCGGGCGTCCTTACGACCCTGCAGATCGAGGCGCTGCTCAAGACGCCTGATACATCGACGCCTGCGGGACTGCGCGATGCGGCGATGCTCGAGCTACTCTATGCCTCGGGTGCTCGTATCTCTGAGCTCGCAGCACTCAATGTGGAGTCCATCGCTTGGTCCGAACGCACGCTGCGCCTTTGGGGCAAGGGAAGCAAGGAGCGCATCGTTCCTCTGTATCGTCGTGCGCTCGAGGTGACGCGTCTCTATATTGAGGAGGGGAGGCCGGAGTTGCTCGCTCAGGCAAAGCGCCGTGACCCCGCTACCGGGCCGCATCCGCTGCTTATATCGGCGCGCGGCAATCGCATGAGCGCCGCCATGCTCAGGCGGCGGTTCCATATGCTGGCGACGCTCGCCGGCATTCCGGCCGACATCGCCCCGCATGCGATGCGCCATACCTATGCGACCGACTTGCTCGAGGGCGGTGCGGACCTGCGCTCGGTTCAAGAGCTGCTGGGCCATGCGAGCTTGTCTACAACGCAGATTTACACGCATCTCACGCCCGATCGGCTCAAACGTGCCGTGGCTCAAGCTCATCCTCGCGGCGAGTAGCACGCGGCGATTTTTTGAGAGGGGCGCCTGTCATACCGCACTCAGGTGTGTGGTTTTGATTGCGGGTTGGCAGGAAGATGCATTCCTGCTATCATTCATCGGGTTGCTTCACGGCAACATGTTTTTATCACGCACGCGCGGCTACTTCATACCGTGGTGCCCGGGCTTTGGTAGCACATGTCCGGGTTGGTTTTGGAGGATGACCCCGCGCGGAGGCAAACCACAGGAGGTTTAACATGGCTACCAAGATTAATATCCGCACCCTGCTCGAGGCCGGCTGCCACTTCGGTCACCAGACCCGTCGCTGGAACCCCAAGATGAAGCCGTTCATCTTCGGTGAGCGCAACGGCATCTACATCCTCGACCTCAAGCAGACCATCCTCGACGCCGACCAGGCCTACACCTTCGTCAAGAACGTCGCCAAGGGCGGCAACGTGCTGTTCGTCGGCACCAAGAAGCAGGCTCAGGAGGCCGTCAAGAACGCTGCTGAGCGCGCCAACATGCCTTACATCAACCAGCGTTGGCTCGGCGGTATGCTGACCAACTTCGTCACCATCCGCTCCCGCATCAACCGCATGGAGGAGCTCGAGGCTATGGTCGAGGACGGCCGCATGGCAGTGCTCCCCAAGAAGGAGCAGGCTGTGCTCGGCAAGGAGCTCACCAAGCTCCAGACCAACCTCGGTGGCGCCCGCGACATGAAGGGTCTGCCCCAGGCTCTCTTCGTCATCGACACCAAGCGCGAGGAGAACGCCATCAAGGAGGCTCAGCGCCTGAACATCCCCGTTGTCGCCCTGATCGACACCAACTCCGATCCCGACGAGGTCGAGTACGGCATCCCCTGCAACGATGACGCTATCTCCGCTGTCACCCTTATGTGCGAGCTCATGGCTGACGCCTGCCTCGCTGGCTCCGGCAAGGAGCAGGTCTCCGAGGCCGAGATGGCCGCTGAGCCCAAGGCTGAGTAAATCAGTCTTAGTTAATTCTTTTTCATCTCTTTGAAAGGAACCACAATGGCCCAGATTACCGCCGCTATGGTCAAGCAGCTCCGCGAGATGACCGACTCCCCGATGATGGAGTGCAAGAAGGCTCTCGTCGAGGCTGACGGCGACATGGACGCCGCTGTCGACGTTCTGCGTAAGAACGGCCTTGCCAAGGCTGCCAAGAAGGCTGGCCGTGAGACCAACGAGGGCGCTGTCGCCGCGTTCGTCTCCGAGGATGGCAAGACCGGCGCTCTGCTCGAGCTCTCCTGCGAGACCGACTTCGTTGGCTCCAACGCCAAGTTCACCGGCTTTGCTTCCAAGGTCGCTGAGGTTGTCGCTACCACCGAGCCTGCTGACGTCGACGCTCTGCTCGAGAAGCCGATGGGCGAGGAGACCGTTTCCTCCGAGCTCACCGAGATGATTCACATCATGGGCGAGAACATGAAGATCTCCCGCTTCGCTGCCCGCAAGGCCGAGAACGGCGCGCTCGCTTCTTACATCCACATGGGTGGTAAGATCGGCGTCCTCGTCGAGTTCGCCTTCGAGAAGGCTGAGACCGCTCAGGCTGAATCCTTCAAGACCTTCGCTCACGACGTTGCCCTTCAGGTTGCCGCCGTCGCCCCGATCTGCGCTACCCGCGATCAGGTTCCGGCCGAGACCGTCGAGCACGAGAAGCAGATCTACATGGCTCAGGCTGCCGAGTCCGGTAAGCCCGAGGCTATCCAGGAGAAGATGGCTGTCGGCCGTCTGGAGAAGTTCTACAAGCAGTCCGTGCTCACCGAGCAGGAGTTCATCAAGGACAGCTCCCTCACCATCAAGAAGTACGCTGAGCAGGTCTCCAAGGAGCTCGGCGACACCATTACCGTCGTTGCCTTTGACCGTCTGGTCCGTGGCGAGTAAATAAGCTCTTGTAGCTGGTAATGAGCAGGCTGTGGGTTTTACTCACAGCCTGCTTTTTCATGGCTCTTCTTAGAGCCTTTGATAGAATGTTGAAAGTTCAATCTAAAGGAGGATCGCTTTGTCCGACATCCGATATAAACGCGTGCTTCTTAAGCTTTCCGGCGAAGCGCTGATGGGCGACGGCCAATATGGCATCGACCCCAAGGTTACCGACCATCTTGCTAAGCAGGTCAAGGAGCTGCTCGGCGTTGGCCATGAGGTCGGCGTCGTTGTCGGCGGCGGCAATATTTTCCGCGGCATGGCAGGCGCTGCCGGTGGCATGGAGCGTGCTCAGGCCGACTACATGGGCATGCTGGCAACCGTTATGAACGCGCTCGCCCTGCAGGATGCCTTCGAGCATAACGATGTTCCCTGCCGCGTGATGAGCGCTATCCAGATGAACGAGATCTGCGAGCCCTATATTCGCCGTCGCGCCATCAACCACCTTTCCAAGGGCAACGTCGTTATTTTTGCCGCCGGTTCGGGCAATCCGTACTTTACGACCGACACCGCCGCGGCTCTTCGTGCGTGCGAGATCGGCGCCGAGATTCTGATTAAAGCCACCAAGGTTGACGGCATCTACGATAAGGATCCCGTCAAGTGCGCTGATGCCGTCCGTTTTGACAAGATTACCTATCACGAGGTTCTCGTCCGCGGTCTGCAGGTTATGGATTCCACGGCTACGGCACTGTGCCAGGACAACCGTATGCCGATTTTGGTCCTCAACATCGATGGCGAGGACACCGTCAAGCGCGCGCTTTCGGGTGAGCCCGTCGGCACGCTCGTCTATCAGGAGGATTAAGCATGGCAGAGAACATCACCGCCCACATGGACAAGTCGCTCGAGTCCCTCAAGCATAACTTCTCCAAGGTTCGTACCGGCCGCGCCAATGCCAACATTCTGTCCGACATCACCGTTGATTATTACGGTGTTCCCACGCCGGTCACGCAGGTTGCCGCCGTCAAGACCCCCGAGGCCCACATGCTGCTCATCGAGCCGTGGGACAAGGCACTCATCAACGCCATCGTCAAGGCCATCGGCGCTTCCGATCTGGGTATTACCCCCAACTCCGATGGCACCGTCGTTCGTCTGCCGTTTCCGGCTCCCACCGAGGAGCGTCGTCGCGAGCTCGTCAAGGAGTGCCGCGAGTACGCCGAGCAGGCCAAGGTGTCTATCCGTAACATCCGTCGCGACTTCAACAACAAGCTCGAGCGCGATGAGGAGCTCACCGAGGACGATGTCCGTCGCGAGCAGGCCAAGGTCCAGAAGCACACCGATGAGTATGTCGCCAAGGTCGAGGAGCTTCTGAAGGAAAAAGAAGCCGAGGTCATGGAGATCTAAGGTGCAATACGACGAGCATAAACTGGTTGAGTACTTTGCCGACGCCCCTGAGGGCGTCGGTTTTTCCGACCTTGACCTCAATAACATTCCGCACCATATCTCGTGCATCATGGATGGCAACGGTCGTTGGGCCACGTCGCGCGGTCTTGCGCGCACCGAGGGCCACAAGGCGGGTATCGTCTCCCTTCGTGAGATTATTACCGCCTGCGTGCGTCTGGGCGTCGACGTGCTTTCGGCCTATGCGTTTTCTACCGAAAACTGGAACCGTCCGCAGCATGAGGTCAACGTCTTGATGCATCTGTTTGCCAAGACGTTCATCGACGAGCTGCCGCTTCTGAAGCGCGAAAACGTGCGCGTTGTCTTTTTGGGTGACATTTCCGCGCTGCCCAAGAAGACCCGCGACGTTTTTGAACGCGGTCTTGCCGAGTGCGCCGATCACACCGGTATGACGCTGGCGCTTGCCGTCAACTACGGCGCGCGTGCCGAGATTACCCGCGCTGTCCGTCAGATCGCACTCGACGCTGCCGCCGGTAAGATCGATCCTTCCGCAATTGATGACGACATGGTGGCTTCCCACCTCTATACCACCGGTCTTCCCGATCCTGAGCTTGTGATTCGCACCTCTGGTGAGCTGCGCCTTTCGAACTATCTGCTGTGGCAGGTGGCTTATTCCGAGTTCTACGTCACCGATACCTATTGGCCTGACTTTGATCGTTGGGGCCTTGTCGACGCCATTTTGGCCTATCAGGGCCGTGACCGTAGGTTTGGTGGACTGAGCAAGACCGAGGAGGCTTAATCGTGTCCGATCGTCCCAAGGCATCTGCTCCCAAGACGCCTGCGCGCAAAGCTGCCACTGCGGGAGCGCCTGCAGCGAATAGCGGCACCGGTTCGTGGCTGGCGGGCTTTATTACCCGTGCCGCCGCTGGTATCGTCTACGCCGTTGTCTTTATCCTGTGCCTGGTTTTGGGTATCGTGCCCACGGCCATCTTTGTTTCTGTCATGAGCGGTCTGTGCTGCTATGAGTTTTTCCGTATGACAAGGCTCGATGGCAAGATGGCTAACGAGCGCATGGGTATCGCTGCCGCCGTACTCTTTCCGCTGTCGGCGTTGGGCGATTCGATGCTGCTGAATGCCCTGCTTTTTGCCCTGATGCTCGCTGTGGGCATTTGGTATGTTTGGTCGCCGCGTACCCGCATCTCTGATGTGGCCGTGACGCTCATGGGTCCCATTTACACTGGCTTTATGCTGTCGGCTATCGTGCTGCTGCGCGATGCCGTGCCCGGTTTTGCCGGCGCCCTGCTTTCAGTGGGCGTTTGCGCGTCCCTTTGGGTCTCCGATTCGTTTGCCTACATCGTGGGCAGTCGTATCGGCAAGCACAAGATGGTTCCCAAGATCTCTCCCAAAAAGAGCTGGGAGGGGTTTGTCGGCGGCATCCTGGGCTCGGTTTTGATTTGGCTCATTCTGTGGGCGACGCACTTCTACAAGCTCAGCCTGCCCTATGCGCTGCTGTGCGGCGTGGTCGTGTCCATTTTGGGCGTTATCGGCGACCTTATCGAGTCGCGCATCAAGCGTGGCGTGGGCGTCAAGGATTCCGGCAACCTTATCCCGGGCCATGGCGGCATGCTCGACCGTAGCGACTCGCTTATCTTTGGCTGCATTACCGCTCAGCTGCTTTTGATGATCGGAGGCGTGCTGTAATGTCATTCCAGACGACGTATGGCCCCGATGGACGCCTCCGTGTTGCCATCCTGGGTTGTACGGGCTCTATCGGCACCCAGGCACTCGATGTGTGCCGTCAGCATGCTGATCGCCTGCAGGTGACGGCGCTGT
>URTD01000108.1 GCA_900550735.1 uncultured Collinsella sp. | reverse complement strand
TCACACGGGCGAGCGTAACCGGGCCGCGTGACGCCTGCATCGCGTGGCCAAAGCGCGCGCGCAGCAAGGCCGCGGGCTCAAGCGTCACGCCCTCGCGACCAAGGCTCGCCGTCAGCGTGGCCAGCGGCCCCTCCTCGTGCGAGAGCGGATGGCTGTCCAGATCGACATCGGCAAACAGCACGGCATCGTAGCTGCCGGGGCGCAGAGCTGCCGCATCGGCAAGCGAAGCAAAACGAACCTGAGCACGTGGCGCACGGTCAACCTCGTAGGTCTCGTAATCGTAGGCGGTGCTACGCTTGTCCACCTTGGTGCGAATGCCATCGAGCACGGGCACGGTCGCGGCCTGCGACACGTCGAGCACGCGGGCGCCATTCATAAGGATGTCGATGACGTGGCGCAGCAAGGCCACCTCCGCCTGGCGACGAGCCTGACCGTCAAGGCCTCCAAGGGCGCGATCGGGCAACGCCTCGGCAACGGCAAGCATGGCCTTGAGCGCCGTCACGGGCTTGTCACGCCACAGCGCCTGGAACACGTCCGAAACCACACACGGTACGTTCTTAAACCAGTTGTCGTCGCTCGCCGCCTTGCGCGCGCCCCTCACCTGGCCTTGGACACTCTGCAGCAGGCTCTTAACGCTCGCGGTAGTCTTGCTGCGCGAGAGACGCATATTCTTATCGAAGGCACGGGCATTGACGGCATCAGCGCCCGAAAGCGGACTGTAGATCCAGTCGGTAAGCTCCGGCGCGGGCCACCACTCGGTCTTTGACGCCGTGCCCTCATCGGCGGCCTTCATGCGCTCGATCAGGCCGGCAAGCGCCGCAAACTGCCTGCCCGCAATGGATTGGGAAAACGCCGTGAACTCAGTTGTCTCGGCAGCGATATGGCGAGCCGCCAGACGAGAGGCGAGCTCACCGAACAGCTGGGGTGCCCGGGCAGAAACGACGAGCACGCGCACGGGGTCGGTGGGCATTGCAGTAGCTTTATCGGCCTTGGACTCCTTGTGCGCTTTCACCAACTTATCGACGGCGTCCGCATAGACATGAGCACGGGCATGGGGCCCGGCGACCTCAATAAAGGCAGGCTGAGCGGCGGTCCCGCAAGCGGCATCAGACGCGCCGACACCCTCCCCCAGCGGCCCGACCTCAAACAGCACGCCGCGGGCATCAAATGCCGCGGCAAGCTCCTCGCGCATCGCCGCCTGCTCGCGGGCAAGCAGCACGACGACCTCTCCCCCATTGTTCGCCACGGCAGACAGCAGCTCGAGCAGGCCGTGCGTAAACGACGTGACACCGCGCACGCATACGGCGCGGGCGCACGCCGGCAGGTTATCGGCCAGGGCACCGGCTATAATGTCAGCTGCCTCGCAGGGCTCGACCATATCTCGACGGTCCAAACCGCCCGCGTAGGCACGCAAAAGCTCGAACACACGAGCCTCGGCATCGCTTTTTGGCTCAGGCTGGCAATTGTTGCCACGGCATCGCTCGGCCGTCGTCCCCGCCACACCCGGCAGCACATCGCGGGCCATGCGCGCAAGCATACGCACCGTGCCCTGGCTGCGCGAAAGCGGCTGCAGGTCGGCATCGTCGAGACGCGTGACCATGTCCGAGAACAGCATCTGGCGCTGCAGGTTGTCGACAAAACCTCGCCCGTCGCCCAAAAGCTCCCAAAGCGAGCGAAGCCACGATGTAGGCGTCTTGTAGTCGATGCCCAGCGAAACGCCGGCTTCCGCCGCATCATGACGGCACAGGTCGAGCTCGGCAAACGTAGGTGCCAGCAACACGGCACGCCCGTGGCGGGCAATAAGATCGGCAAGCAACGCCGACTCGGCATCGCTCAAATCCGTGCCGGCATTGGTGGTATAGATTCGAACAGGCATGGTCCTCCGCTCAAACTGTTCGCAATAATCAATGCATCCATCCTACCCGCCCAAGCGGACAGATTTGCCCCACGCCAACAGATTTGATCCCTTGGGGACGGAGGAAAACGGATCATGGAGAGGGTCAGTCTAACCCGGTGATCCGTTTTCCTCCGTCCCCAAGGGATCAAAAAACCGCCCCCGGAGGAGCGGTTTTGCACAATTCGTTTTTGGCGCGGCCTACTCGCCATCCTCCAGCTTAATGAGGATCTTGCGGTAGCCACCGTACTCGCCGTTGAGCGCCTTGGACACACGGCTCACCGTGGTGGACGACGCGCCGGTACGCGCCTGAACCTCGACATAGGGCTCGCCCTCGTCCAGGTAACGCGCGACCTGCAAACGCTGCGATAGATCGCAAATCTCGCGCGGCGTGCAGATATCGGTCAAAAACGCTTGGATATCTTTCTCGTCGTCCAAAAGGCTAAATGCGTGGACCAGCTGCTTGACATCAGGCTTGTCAAACATGTTCTCGATATTCATCGATCACCGCCAAACCCGCCAAAAGGCATCGAAGTTGATACTGACATCGGGCATCGTTCGCCCGTTCTATGCAATAGGGCAACGCCTGTGGCTTTTGCCCGTAGCAGTTTAGCACACCACCAAACTAAAGCGACAAGACTCTCTGCCAGCGGCGCGTTTTTCAGGACGAACGCCGTTCAGAAACCGTATGCGCACGTAAGCTCCACGAATATTTGAGACAATGGGCGCCCAAACACCGCGGCACGCCCGCGCAACCATCCAGGTCGCCGCCGCAAGCCGCTTCACGCGACGCCAGCAACCCCGGCGCAAGAAAGGATTCACGCCATGCGCTTTATGCTTAACTGGCTCTTCACCTCGATCGCCATCGCGATCGCCACGTTCCTCGTCCCCGGTATCCAACCCTTCGGCTTTGCCGAGGCTTGGGTCTGCTTTGCCTTCGTGGGACTGTTCCTCAACATCGTCGACTCGCTCGTAAAGCCGTTCCTGACGGTCATCTCGCTGCCGCTCACTATTATCACGCTTGGTATTTTTCAGCTCGTAGTCAACAGCTTTATGCTCGAGCTGGCCAGCTACCTGTCGGTCAATCTGCTGGGCGCGGGTATCTCCATTGCCAGCTTTGGATCGGCCTTTATGGGCAGCATCGTGGTATCCATTATGCGCAGCATTCTCGACAGCATCGCCAGGAACTAATGCGACCGGATACGGACCGCCACAACATGCCAAAACGAAGGCCGTCCATCGCAACGATGGGCGGCCTTGTCATTTACCAAGCCTCAGAGGGCAAGAAAATCGACCATTTCTACCCCGTCCCCAAATGGCAGGTGCGGCTAGATGACGTAGTCGTAGCCCTCGTTGGGGGCGACGAGCGTATCGAGCGTCACGCCGTCGAGGTAGTCGTTAATGAGCTTGTCCAGGTTCTTCCACACGTCGAGCGTGGGGCACTCGTCCGAACGCGAGCAGCCCTTGCAGTCGCCGTCCAGGCATGCGACCGGTGCCAGACTGCCTTCGGTCAGGCGCAAGATCTCGCCCACCGTGTACTGCTCGGGCGGGCGCGTGAGCACATAGCCGCCGCCTTTGCCGCGCATGCCCGAGAGCATATTGGCGCGGACGAGCGTGGCCAAAATGTTCTCCAGATATTTCTCCGAAATCCCCTGACGCGCGGCGATCTCTTTGAGGGGAATACGGCCCGCCGCCTGGTGCTCGGCCAGGTCGACCATAACGCGCAGGGCATATCTGCCCTTTGTGGAAACCAACATATATATAGCTGCCTTTCGGTCTTTTAATTCGTAGAAATTCTAGCCGAAAAATTGGTTTTGAAAATACCTATTCCCGTCAAGCTGGTTAATCGACTCGTAATAATCTTCTATTTCCTATTGCGTTACTAGGCTTTACTGTCTACTATGCTTGCCAACAGCAAAACGAACAACCCATAAGGTTTGTGGGTTTCGCTGCTACACACACCGTAAAACCACACGGTATCCAGTCATTTGAACACTTTGGAGGTTCACCATGAGCAAGGTTTACACGTCCATCGATCAGCTTATCGGCCACACCCCGCTTCTGGAGCTCACCCACTTTGAGGGCGACGAGGACCTCAAGGCTCGCGTGCTCGTCAAACTGGAATACTTCAACCCCGCCGGATCCGTTAAAGACCGCGTCGCCAAGAACATGATTGACGAGGCCGAGAAGGCAGGCAAGCTCGTGCGCGGCGGCGACTACACCATCATCGAGCCCACGAGCGGCAACACCGGCGTCGGCATCGCCTCGGTGGCGGCGGCTCGCGGCTACAAGGTGATCATCACCATGCCCGAGACCATGTCCGTCGAGCGCCGCAAGCTGATGCAGGCATACGGTGCGCAGCTCGTGCTCACCGACGGCTCCAAGGGCATGAAGGGCGCTATCGCCAAGGCCGAGGAGCTGCAGAAGGAGACTCCCAACAGCATCATCGCCGGCCAGTTTGTGAATCCCGCCAACCCGGCCATTCACAAGACCACGACCGGCCCCGAGATCTGGGACGACACCGACGGTCAGGTCGACATCTTCGTCGCCGGCGTTGGCACCGGTGGTACCGTGACCGGCGTGGGCGAGTTCCTCAAGGAGCAGAACCCCGAGATTAAGGTCGTCGCCGTCGAGCCCGCCACCTCCCCGGTGCTCTCTAAGGGCCAGGCTGGTCCGCACAAGATCCAGGGCATCGGCGCCGGCTTTGTGCCCGACGTCCTCGACACCCAGGTCTACGACGAGATCATCCCCGTCGAGAACGACGACGCCTTTGCCACCGGCCGCGCCGTGGGCCACAAGGAGGGCGTGCTCGTGGGCATTTCGTCCGGTGCCGCCGTGTGGGCCGCACTGCAACTGGCCAAGCGTCCCGAGAACGAGGGTAAGACCATCGTGGCCCTGCTTGCCGACACCGGCGAGCGCTACCTGTCCACGGCACTGTTCCAGGACTAAGGGCCCGTCACTTGTCGATAGGCCCAAGGCACGCCGGTCTACCCTCTCTTCTGGCGGCCTGAGCTCATCTCGTTAGGGTGTCCCACGAGACGTCCGAACTTGCTACAATGTCTGCGGCGCGGAACCAGCCTCCCGCGCCGCTTTTCTTTTTTGGCCACATGCCACCAAGGAGAACCTCCCCATGCACAACAAGCGCGTGCTCGTCGCCATGAGCGGCGGCGTCGATTCCAGCGTGACCGCGTACCTGCTCAAAAGCCAGGGCTACGAATGCGTCGGCGCCACCATGCGCCTCACCTGCCCCGCACCCGATCCCATCACGGGCATGAGTAAGGTCGACCGCGACATCGCCGACGCAAAGGCCGTCGCCGAGCGTCTGGGGATCCCCCATCATGTGCTCGACCTGCAGCAGACGTTCGACCGCAACGTTATCGAGCGCTTTGTGAACGCCTACCAGGAGGGACTGACGCCCAACCCGTGCATTATCTGCAACCGCCACATTAAGTTTGGCGCGCTGCTCGATGCGGCGCTGGACATGGGCTGCGACTACGTCGCCACAGGTCACTACGCCAAAACGAGTCAGGCATCCGACGGCACCTGGCGGCTGCACCGCGGCGAGGACCCTAAAAAGGACCAGAGTTACTTTTTGTATTCGCTCACGCAAGAGCGCCTGGCACGCACAATCTTTCCGCTGGCAGGCTTGGACAAAGAGCGCGACGTGCGCCGGATTGCCGCCGAGCAGGGCTTTGCCAACGCCAAGAAGGCCGAAAGCGAGGATATCTGCTTTATTCCAGACGGTGACTACGCGGGCTATATCGAGCGCCGCTGCGGACATCCCGCTGCACCGGGCGACATCGTATGGCGCGATGGCAGCGTGGTCGGGCGCCACAACGGCGCGCTGCGCTATACCATCGGCCAGCGCAAGGGCCTGGGCGTCGCGATGGCGCATCCCGTGTATGTGACGGGCGTCGACGCCGCTAACAACACCGTGCATCTGGGCGAGGCCGAGGACCTGACCGCCGCTGCCCTCACGGCCGATGAGTGGATCTGGAGCGCGCCGGACGCACGCATGGAGGCCGAGCTGGATGCCGGCGGCATTCGCGTAGGTGCCAAGTACCGCTACCGTCAGAAAGACCAGGCAGCGACCCTTACGCGTGACGAAGACGGGCAAATGCTGCTAACTTTTGACGAGCCGCAACGAGCCATCGCCCCCGGCCAGGCCGTCGTCGTCTACCGCGGCGACGTCGTCCTGGGCGGCGGCACGGTGACCGGCGCACTTAAGTAGCCCCATCCCCTTCATAAATTGCGGTGAAATAGGGACTGTTTAAGCGTTTAAAACCGCCAAACAGTCCCTATTTCACCGCAACTTAGAGAGGACGGCCTCGGTCGGTACTGCCGTATCAGCCGAGGCCGCTGCATCGCTAGCGTTGTACGTAGGCGCGGACCAGCTCGTAGGTATTGCGCACGCCGTCGATGTGGCTGCGCTCGTAGTTGTGGCTCGCGTACACGCCGGGGCCGATCAGGCCGTGACGGATGTCGTAGCCGGCCGAGAGCGTGGCCTCAACGTCCGAGCCGTAGTGCGGATACACATCGATGGCGTAATCGAGCTCCAGCTCGCGCGCGATGTTGGACAGCGTGGTTACCAGGTCGTAGTTGTACGGACCGCCCGAATCCTTGGCGCAAATCGACACCATGCGCTCGGTGCAGCCCAGGTCGTCGCCCACGCAGCCCATGTCAACGCTGATCATCTCGCGCGTGTCGGCCGGCACGAAAGCACCGCCGTGGCCGACCTCCTCGTACACGGTAAAGAGCAGCGACACCTTGCGCGAAAGCGACACCTC
>URTD01000107.1 GCA_900550735.1 uncultured Collinsella sp. | reverse complement strand
TGCCGAGCCGCAGCATCGCTTTGCCACCACGTCTGACAACATTGCCGAGTTTGCGGTGGCGGGTAGCTTTATCTTTGGCCAGCCGCTCAAAAGCATCGAGCATGTCGATATCGACGAACTGAAATAGATGTAGGGTTACCGTCCAAAGACTTGCCCTCTTCTTTTGCCGAAAGGATATTTCTATGGAGTACATGCAGGTCAACCGCGCCAACGGTCGTGCCGCCAATGAGCTGCGCCCCGTCAGGCTCACCCGTGGTGTTATGAAACATGCCCACGGCTCGTGCCTGGCTGAGTTCGGCGACACGCGCGTGCTGTGTGCCGCCACCATCGAGGAGGGCGTGCCGGGCTGGCGCAAGGGCGCCAAGGCCGGTTGGGTAACCGCAGAGTATGCCATGCTGCCGGCATCGACCGGTAAGCGTTGCAAGCGCGAGTACACCAATCGTAAGGGCCGCTCCATGGAGATCGAGCGCCTCATCGGCCGCAGCCTGCGTACCGTCGTCAACATGAAGGCGCTCGGCGAGTACACCGTCACCGTCGACTGCGATGTGATCCAGGCGGATGGCGGCACGCGTACGGCGAGCATTACCGGTGCCTGGGTGGCGCTGCACGACGCCCTTGCCATGTGGGTCGAGGCGGGCAAGATCGAGCGCATCCCGCTCACGGGCCAGGTCGCTGCCATCTCAATGGGCGTTGTCGACGGCAATACCCTGCTCGACCTCGATTATTCCGAGGACAGCCACGCCGAGGTCGACATGAACCTCGTCGCTACCGACACCGGCGAGATGATTGAGCTCCAGGGCACCGGCGAGCAGGCGCCCTTCGACCGCAAGCGTCTCAACGCCTTGCTCGACCTGGGCGACAAGGGTATCGCCGAGCTCATCGAGCTTCAGCGCCAAGCCCTCGTCTAACCTACCAAAAAGGGACAGGTTTATTTTGGCAGGTTTTATCTGCGGAAACGCTGAACTGTAAGGCTGCTGCCGCGCGAGGGGAGGGGCTTGAGAGCCTAATTACCTTTTGTGTGGCGTTGTTATAAGAACAAGGAGGCCACTCATGGCACTTGAGAAGATCGACATCGACACCCTCGACCCGGCGGCGACCATCGTCGTGGCAACGGGCAACGCCCATAAGCTCACCGAGATCGAGGCCATTTTGGGCAAGGTTATGCCCGAGGTTCGCTTTGTGGCGCTCGGCCAGCTGGGCGATTTTGAGGATCCCGAGGAAAACGGCACGACGTTTTTGGAGAACGCCATCATCAAGGCCCAAGCCGCGGTTGAGGAGACGGGCCTTATGGCCATTGCCGACGATTCGGGCTTGGTCGTCGACGCGCTGGACGGTGAGCCCGGTGTGTATAGCGCGCGCTATGCGGGCGTGCACGGCGACGATGCCGCCAACAACGCCAAGCTTCTCGTTAACCTGGAAGGCGTGGCAGATGAGGACCGCACCGCGCGCTTTATGAGCGTCGTCGCGCTCATCGACACGGACGGTCTGGTTACCTATGGCGAGGGCGCCTGCGAGGGCGTTATCGCGCACGAGGGCCGCGGCGACCATGGTTTTGGCTATGACCCGCTGTTCCTGCCGGTCGACACGCCGGGCAAGACCATGGCCGAGCTGACGGCTGACGAGAAGAACGCCATCAGCCATCGTTTCCACGCGCTCGAGCATCTGTCCGCCAAGCTGACGGGCGAGGAGTAGGCCATGCGTGCGGTGGTGCAGCGCGTGCTCAACGCCGGCGTGACGGTCGACGGCGAGTGCGTGGGCCGCATTGGACGCGGCTACCTGGTGCTGCTGGGTGTGGGCCATGGCGATACGCGTGCCGAGGCCGACAAGCTGTGGGGCAAGCTCCGCGGGCTGCGTATCAACGAGGACGAGAACGGCAAGACCAATCTGGCACTTGCCGATGTCGACGGCGAGGTGCTCGTGGTGTCGCAGTTCACGCTGTTCGCCGACTGCCGCCACGGTCGCCGTCCGTCGTTTACGGATGCCGGCGCACCCGATGTTGCCAACGAGCTCTACGAGTACTTCCTGACGCTTGTGCACGAGGACGTTGAGCATGTGGCGCACGGTATCTTTGGCGCCGACATGAAGGTCGACCTGGTCAACGACGGCCCATTCACCATCGTCTTGGACACCGACAACCTTTAGGTTACGCGGTTTTACCAAACCGCGTAACAACTGGTCATGCGAGGTTGTCGTCTGGTACGTATTTGGGACGGGGCTTATTTAGCTACTTGCGTATGGCCACAACAGGGTGCTATAATATTAGAGTTTTGTCTATCTTAGGGGTATTATCCCCTTTTTGAATTGCACCTTCTGGAGGCCCTGTTCATGGAAGAGATGGAAGTCAATCACGTCGACGACATCCACGAGAAGCTGACCGATATGGTGGGCGATCGCGTCAAGGTTAAGGCCAACATGGGCCGTACCCGCGTCGTCGAGCGCATGGGCACCATCAAGAGCGTCCACCCGGCCGTCTTCATTGTCGAGGTCGACGAGCGTCGTGGCCGCAAGTCGCGTCAGTCCTACCAGTATATCGATGTGCTCACCGGTCAGGTCGAGCTGTTCGACCCCGAGAGCGGCGAGCACATCTTTACCCCGCTCGGCAATCAGCTCGAGGAGCATTAACGGTGACCGATCGGTCCCTGACTCTTTCCGCGCCGGCAAAGATTAACCTCTACCTGGGGGTTCATACCGAGCGCGATGACCGCGGCTACCACAGGGTCGATTCCCTGATGGCAGCCGTCGGTCTTTCCGATACCGTGACGGTCACGCCGGCGCAGGCGCTGACCGTCCAGACGGTTCCAGCATCAGATTTTCCCATGCAAAAGAATACGGCGTATCGGGCTGCGGTTGCTATGGCCGAGCATTATGGTCGCGAGGCAAACATCTGCGTGACGATTGAGAAGCGCATTCCATTGTGCGCTGGCTTGGGCGGCCCCTCGACGGATGCGGCCGCGGTCATTGTCGCCTTGGCGGAGCTCTGGGGCATTGATCGCACCGACCCAGCGCTCGACGATATTGCGCGGGGCATTGGTGCCGACGTCCCGTTCTTTTTGCACGCGAGTCCTGCGTTCTACGTAGGTGGGGGAGACGTGCTGGCAACTGAGTACCCCGCGCTGCCCGCGACGCCCGTCGTGCTGGTCAAGCCGCGCGAGGCAAGCGTTTCGACAATTGAAGCCTATCGACGTTTTGACGAGGCCCCGGTGCCTGCGGACAAGCCCGGCGCGATAGCTTCTGCCTTGCGTGCTGGTGATGCCGAGACGGCATATGCACTCATCCATAACAATCTGGGTGTCATTTCCGCACAGATGGAGTCGCAGATTCAAACGGTCCTCGACTGGCTGCGTAAACAGGACGGAACCGTTGCTGTAGATGTGTGCGGATCGGGTGCCTGCTCGTTTGCCATTTGCGACACCGCTGCCACGGTCGAAAGGCTTGCCGATGCTGCCCAGCAAAATGGCTGGTGGGCCTGCGCGACTGAGTTTATTCCCAACACGGTTCAAATCGACGCGCCAAAGAAATAAAAATTTCTCTAGCACGCGGCGAAAATCTTTGTTACTATAGTCGAGCTAACGGGTTGTGGCTCAGTTTGGTAGAGCACTGCGTTCGGGACGCAGGGGTCGCTGGTTCAAATCCAGTCAACCCGACCAGAGCATGAGGAGGGACCGCTTCTTGCGGTCCCTTTTTTTAGCTAGTGTTGTGATACCGCGATACCCGCGGTATACTCATTCGAGCTTGTCTCGCTGTATTGTGGAGGTCTACATGTTTGGACTGAGGGCTCCTGAGCTCATCATTATTCTCGTCGTTGTCCTGATTATCTTCGGGCCCAAGAACCTGCCGAAGCTCGGCAAGTCCCTCGGCTCTACCGTCAAGAATATCCGCGAGGGTATGGAGGGCGACGATAAGGCCGAGACCAAGCAGGCCGAGGAGGTCGTGGTCGAGCAGTCCGAGGAGGACAAGGAGATCGCTGAGCTCGAGGCCAAGCTCGCTGCTGCCAAGAAGAAGCAGGCAGAGGACAGCGACGCGGACGCAGAGTAGTCCCATCCCTTTGGGGTGAGCACCTGACCGGCTTGCCCGCAGGCTAGCCGGTCTTTTTCGTTTTGTTGACAGTTGATTGTTTGATCAGAGTTGGGGAGATATCCGTATGGACGCAAGCCAGATCGTACTGACCGCTGAGGGCCGCCAGAAGCTCGTCGAGGAGCTCGCCTGGCGTGAGGGCGATTACGCCAAGGAGATCGTCGAGGACATCAAGGAAGCCCGCGCGTTCGGCGACCTTTCGGAGAACTCCGAGTACGATGCCGCCAAGGACAAGCAGGCCCAGAATGCTGCTCGTATCGCCGAGATCCAGGCCATTCTTGCCAACGCTCAGGTTGCTGCCACCACGGGCGATCTGACCGTCTCCATCGGTTCCACCGTTTCGCTGATTGATCCCAACGGCGAGGTCATGGAAGTCACGCTCGTTGGTACCACCGAGACCAACTCGCTCGAGCACAAGATCTCCAACGAGTCTCCGGTCGGTCACGCCATCATCGGTCACGGCGAGGGTGATTCCGTCGAGGTCGTTACGCCTTCCGGCAAGACTCGCGTCTACACCATCGCCAAGATCGCACGCTAGACCACGGTCCCGCGTAAAGGTATGTTTTCGCTCCCTGGGACCGAATCCTGGGGAGCGTTTTAGTTTGAGGAGCTAACTTATGGCAGAGAACCAGAACGCCGCCGATCAGGCATCGACGCTCAACGACGAGCGCGCCACCCGCCTGGCCAAGCGCGCCGCCCTGTTCGAGGCGGGCCAGAACCCCTATCCCGAGCACTCTGAGCTTGAGGACTACGTCGCCGATATCGAGGCTAAGTACGCCGAGCTTGCCGATGGCGAGGACACCGAGGACGTCGTGAAGATCGCCGGCCGCGTGGTCGCCAAGCGCGGTCAGGGCAAGATCATGTTCATCGTCGTGCGCGATGCGACTGCCGAGATTCAGCTGTTCTGCCGCATCAACGACATGGACGAGGCCGCCTGGAATACGCTCAAGGCCCTCGACCTGGGCGACATCCTGGGCGTGACCGGCGTGGTCGTGCGCACCCAGCGCGGCCAGCTTTCCGTTGCCCCTAAGAGCGCGACCCTGCTTTCCAAGGCCGTTCGTCCGCTGCCCGAGAAGTTCCACGGTCTTTCCGACAAGGAGACCCGCTATCGCCAGCGCTATGTCGATCTGATCGCCAACGACGACGTTCGCGAGACCTTCCGTAAGCGTTCGCAGATTCTCTCTACCTTCCGTCGCTTTATGGAGTCCGACGGTTACATGGAGGTCGAGACCCCCATCCTGCAGACCATCCAGGGCGGCGCTACCGCCAAGCCGTTCATTACCCACTTCAACGCGCTCGATCAGGAGTGCTACCTGCGTATTGCCACCGAGCTCCATCTCAAGCGCTGCATCGTCGGTGGTTTTGAGCGCGTGTTCGAGATCGGCCGCATCTTCCGTAACGAGGGCATGGACCTTACCCACAACCCCGAGTTCACCACGATGGAGGCCTACCGTGCCTTCTCAGACCTCGAGGGCATGAAGGCGCTCGCCCAGGGTGTCATTAAGGCGGCTAACAAGGCCATCGGCAACCCCGAGGTCATCGAGTACCAGGGCCAGACCATCGACCTTTCTGGTGAGTGGGCCAGCCGTCCCATGACCGACATCGTCTCCGACGTGCTCGGCAAGCAGGTCACCATCGACACGCCGGTCGAGGAGCTTGCTGCCGCCGCGCGCGAGAAGGGCCTGGAGATCAAGCCCGAGTGGACTGCCGGCAAGATCATCGCCGAGATTTACGATGAGCTGGGCGAGGACACCATCGTCAACCCGACCTTCGTGTGCGATTACCCCATCGAGGTCAGCCCGCTCGCTAAGCGTTTTGAGGACGACCCGCGTTTGACTCACCGCTTTGAGCTGGTCATCGCCGGCCACGAGTACGCCAACGCATTCTCCGAGCTCAACGACCCGGTCGACCAGGCTGAGCGCTTTGCTGCCCAGATGGCCGAGAAGGCCGGCGGCGACGATGAGGCTATGGAGTATGACGAGGACTACGTGCGCGCCCTCGAGTACGGTATGCCTCCCGCGGGCGGCATTGGCATTGGTATCGACCGCGTGGTCATGCTGCTTACTAACCAGGCTTCTATCCGCGACGTCCTGCTGTTCCCGCACATGAAGCCCGAGAAGGGTTTCCAGTCCGGTGCCGCTGCCGCCAAGGCTGCAGAGGCCGGCAACGCCGCGAGCCCATTCGTTAAG
This sequence comes from uncultured Collinsella sp., assembly GCA_900550735.1. Classification (GTDB taxonomy): domain Bacteria; phylum Actinomycetota; class Coriobacteriia; order Coriobacteriales; family Coriobacteriaceae; genus Collinsella. Next base: position 483 of record URTD01000107.1, on the reverse strand, counting down.
TCGCTTAAGCCCACGCTCGATTACTCCAAGATCGCCGTTGAGCCGCTGTTTGAGGAGTTCGTCGACTTTGATACCTTCTCCAAGAGCGATTTCCGCGCTGTGAAGGTCAAGGCATGCGAGGCCGTCAAGAAGTCCAAGAAGCTGCTGAACTTTACGCTCGACGACGGTACCGGTACCGACCGCACCATCCTCTCCGGTATTCACGCTTATTACGAGCCCGAGGACCTGGTCGGCAAGACCTTGCTCGCCATCACCAACCTGCCTCCGCGCAAGATGATGGGCATCCCCAGCTGCGGCATGCTCATCAGTGCCATCCACGAGGAGGATGGTGAGGAGCGCCTCAACCTGATCCAGCTCGACGCCTCCATCCCCGCCGGCGCAAAGATGTACTAACTTGTTACGCGGTTCTACGAACCGCGTAACGGCTCGACGCTGCGCGGGCCGCATTTGGACAATCTGACGTTCAACTTCAAGGGCGCGACC